>NC_009956.1 GCF_000018145.1 Dinoroseobacter shibae DFL 12 = DSM 16493 | reverse complement strand
TGATGCCCTGAAATCAAGCGCTTGCTGCGCCGGAGACCCGCCGATCACCGCTTTGTTTCGGCAGCACTCTGGCGCTTCCCGAAATAGATGGTGTATACAATCAGGACGGGAATGAGTGATGGATATGGATGATCTGAGAGTACACGACGCGGCGCCGGACCGCGCCGAAACCACCCAGAACCCGGTGTTCGAGGGGGTGGAGCGGGCGATCCACGAACAGCGCCTGCCCCCCGGCACGCGCCTGGCCGAGGCCGAGTTGACCGAGATCTACGGCGTCTCCCGCACCATCGTGCGCGCCGGCCTGCAGGCGCTTTCCCATGCGCATCTCGTCACGATCCGGCCCAATCGCGGCGCCCGCGTCGCCCAGCCGACGCCCGAAGACGCGCGCGAGGTGTTCGAGGCCCGCGAACTGATCGAGCCGCGCACCGCCTACGAGGCCGCGCGCAAGGCCACCGTCGCCGACATTGCCCACCTGCGCAGGCACAGCGCCGAAGAACAGGAGGCGCTTGCCGCCCGGCAACATGGGCGCGCCCTGCGTCTCGGCGGCGCCTTCCACGTTGAAATCGCACGAATATCCGGACAGAGAACCCTCGAAGGGTTCGTCGAAGAACTGGTCGCCCGCTCCGCCCTGATCATCTCCCTCTACTGGGCGCGCGAACGGGTCCGCTGCGACACCCAATGCCATTCCAGGCTGATCGACGCCATTTCCCGCCATGATGCCGACGAAGCGGAAAGCCTGATGCGCTCCCACCTGCTCGACATCCACAGCGCCCTCGATTTCGGCGACGACAGCGCCGACGACACCGATCTGCGCGGCATGCTCCTCGGGTGATCCCGGCGCCTAGCGCCCCCGGCCCAGCAGGTGATAGATCGGGCACCAGCCCAGCAGCGCGGTCGCCAGCACCACCGCCCCGACCACGCCCGATCCCCAGACCGCAACCGGTCCCAGATCCCTGGCGAAGGGGCAAAAAAGCGCGAATCCAAGCAACACAAAGCTCAGCGCGACCCGCAAGGCGCGGTCCCAGGCACCGATACGTCCAAGTCGCTCTTCATACATGGTCATGCCTCCTTGTAGACCCGCAAGGAGGATAGGCACGCCCGAAATGCGGCGCATTAATCTGGAGCAACTTCCCGCGCCGACAGGCCAGCCGGAATCGTCTCTTTCACAGGGGTTTTCAGCACCCGCGCCAGCTCTTCGATATGGGCAGGCCCGATCTCGCAGCACCCGCCGACCGTGGTCGCCCCCGCCGCCACCCAGGCCTGCGCGAAGGCCGCATAGGCGGCGGGCCCGATATCCTGCCGCGCCTGCAGCAAATCCACCGTGGCCCCGATCCGGTTGAACCCGCTTTCGATCCGCGTGAACCCGTTGGCATAGCCCCCGATCCGCGGATGTAGCCCCGCCAGGATCGGCATCGCCTGCGACACCGCCTCGGGCCGGGCGCAATTGATCAGCACCCGGTCGGGCGAAAACGTCTCTAACACAGGGGAAATCGCCGCCAGCGGCTCGCCGGAGCGCAGCTTCGTGCCATCCGCGTCGTCCACGCTCAGGGCCAGCCAGACCGGCTTTCCCGCCACCTGTGCGCCCATCATGCCGCCGCGCGCCTGGTCGACCGACGACATGGTCTCCAGTACCAGCACATCGACGATCCGCGCCTGCAGCCGCGCCACCTCGGCATAGATCTCCGCCGCCTGCTCCGGCGGCGGCGCCTTGTCCGGCTGATAGGAAAAGCCCAGCGGCCCCAGCGCCCCCGCCACCAGCCCGCCGCCCGCCGCATCCCGCGCCGCCGCGGCGATCCCGCAGGCCCGCTCGGTCAGGGGGGCGAGCTGGTCCGCCATGTCGAACGCCGCCAGCCGATCCGGCAGCACCGCATAGGTGTTGGTCGTCGCCACCTCCGCGCCCGCGGCGAAGAAGTCGTCATGCACCGCGCGCACCAGGTCCGGCGCGTTCAGCAATGCCTCCATCGACCACAGCGGCGTCGCACGCCCGGCGCGCCGCACGAGCTCCTGCCCGAGACCGCCATCCAGAAGGGTAATATCCATGGGCCTGTTCCTGTTTTCCATCGGCTCGATATAGCCGCGCAGCACAGGGCGTCCAGCGGCCCCGGCCTTGCCCCGGCGCACATTCTCGCTACCTGCGGAGCATGCGGCGCGGACACCCCGCGCCATCCCCTTGCAAAGACCCTGTTTTGCCCCGAAGGACACCGCCATGGCCTGCCTTGCCACCGTCGAGCTGACCGCGCTCGAAATCGCGCCGGAAATCGGCACCTACGGCCCCGGCGACGTGGTGCCCGACACCCATATCCTCGACCTCAGCCTCGCCATCGACCCCGCCCTGGTGCTGATCGACACCGACGACATGGGCCGGGTCTTCGACTACGATCCGCTGGTGGCCGAGATCGACCGCCTGGCCCGCGATGGCCACTACGCAACGCAAGAGCGTCTGATCACCCGTATCACCGCCGCCTGCGCCGCCGAACCCGCGATCCGCAGCCTCGATATCCACCTGCGCAAACGGCCCGTGCTGGACGGGACGGGCACCCTCGGCATCCGGTTGCAGGTGGACGCCGCCACGCTCGACCGCTTCCGCACCGACGCAAACTAGGCTCTTTACAAGGGGCCATTGCCCCGGCGGGAACTTCTGCGGCTCTTGGGCGTTCAGCCCGCATGAGCCAGTTTCCCCCCCTGCCCCAAACCACCACCACCGATGGCGAGATTCGCAAGATCGGAGTCGAGATCGAATTCGCCGGCCTCCGCGAAGCCGACGTGGCCGAGCTGATCCGCACCCATCTCGGCGGTCGCATCACCTCCGAAAGCCGCCATCGCGTCACCGTCGAAGACACCCGCCTCGGTCGCCTGAAGGTGGAACTTGACACCCCCCTCGCGAAATACGCGGGCGACGGGCTCCTGGAAACCGGCCTCGACCTCGCCCGCCCGGTCATCCCGATCGAGCTGATCACCAACCCCCTGCCCCCGGACGCGCTGCCCCTGCTGGACGCCTTCTGCGACACTCTGCGGCAAGCCGGCGGCGAAGGCACCGGCCATGGCGCGCTGCAGGGCTTCGGCGTCCATCTCAATATCGCCGTGGTCGCCCCCGAGGCCGCCCTCACCACCCGCAGCATCCGCGCCTTCGCCCTGCTGGAGCCCTGGCTGCGCCATACCATGCCGCCCGACACGACCCGGCGCCTCCTGCCCTTCGTCGCCCCTTGGCCCGAGGCGCTGGTGGATGCGCTCGTCGCCGCCCCCTATGCAGGCCTCGACGCGCAGCGTGAGATCTACAAAACCCATGTGAAGAGCCGGAATCACGGCCTCGACCTGCTGCCCCTGTTCAAGGCCGCCGATCCGGAGGCTTACGCCCGGGACTTCCCCGGCCTGACCGAGATCGACGGGCGGCCGGCCTTCCATTTCCGGCTGCCCGATTGCCGCCTCGACAATCCCGACTGGTCCCTGTCCGAGGCCTGGGCGCAATGGCATACGGTCGAAACCGTGGCCGCGGACGACGCGCTTCTGACCGCGCTCGGCGAGGCTTGGGAGGCGCATCGCGCCCGGCTTTTGGCCTCCAGCCGCGCCTGGGCGGACACCGTCGATACCCTCCTGCCCACCCCGCTCAACGCCTTGCAAGGAGCCTGATATGACCCGTCCCCTGATCGGCGTGACCACCTCCTCCCGCTCGGGCTGGCGCGTCTTTCCCTTCATCAACCTCAACCTCTGGCTGACCGGTGGCCGGGGCCTGCGCTGGGGCGCCGGGCGTCCGGCGGATCTCGACAAGGTCGACGGCATCGTGATCGGCGGCGGCGACGACATCTCGCCCGAGCTTTACGGCACCGAGGTGCTGACCACCGCCCGGCTCGATCCCGCCCGGGACGCATTGGAACACGGGCTCGCCCGCGAGGCGCTGATCCGCAACATCCCCGTGCTCGGCATCTGCCGCGGCGCGCAGATGCTGAACGTGGCCGCGGGCGGCTCGCTGCACCAGAACGCGTGGCAGGTCCATCCGACCTCCCGCCCGGTGAAGACCGTTTTGCCCAAGCGCATGGTGGAGGTGCAGGCCAACGCCCGCCTCGCCCTGATCGCAGGCACCGAGCCGATGCGCGTCAACGCCCTGCACAGCCAGGCGGTGGACCGGCTCGGCGACGGCTTCCGGGTGGCCGCCCGCGACACCGGCGGCATGGTCCAGGCCATCGAGCGCGTCGAGGATCCCTTCGCCCTCGGCGTCCAGTGGCATCCCGAATACCTTGTCTATGCAAGGCGTCAGCGCGCGATCTTCCGCGCCCTCGTCACCGCCGCCCGCGCCCGGGCGCAGCATCGCCTGCAAACTCCGGACGTGACCCGCGATGCGCTGACGGCAGGCTAGAGACGCGGAACAACCCCTGCCCCGATGCGTTGACCCCGCAAGGAAACGGACAACAGGAGCGCGCCATGTCAGCCCCCGACACCAACCTCAAGACCCAACGCAAGCGCCATATCGGCGCCCTTGCCGGCATTGGCATCGCCGTGGCTTTCGCGGCCATTCTGCTGGCCGGCTACCTGGTGATCCTGGCCGACCGGGGCGAGGCCCCCGAAGGCGCGGACACCCAGATCGACGGCCGTTTCGGCGTCGAAGTCGAGAACTGAACCCGAACTCCCGAAAGGAAACCCCATGGAAATGACCCAACTTCTCGTGATCCTCTTTCTCTTCACCATCCTGGCGGTGATGGGCTTTGCCGCCTTCAGCAAGTATCGCACCGAACAGCGGATGGACGATCCGAATGCGCCGAAATCCAGCCTCGCGGCTGACGGTTCGGATCATCGCAAAGCCGACTGATCACCATGTGAAGAGCCTGTTTTGCACCCTCCCCCCCTGCGGTGGGAGGGTGCTTGCGTCTCAATCCTCCGAAATCTCCGCCCGGGTCTGCGCCCAGGCCAGCATGGTGAAGACCACCGTCCCGCCGACCACGTTCCCGGCCAGTACCGGCACGAAAAACCCCAGCAAAGCCTGCCCCAGCCCAAGCTCACCGGCCAGGAGCACATAGGCCATCTCGACCGAGCCCGCGATGATATGGGTGAAATCCCCCAGCGCGATCAGCCAAGTGAACAGCACGATCAGCGCCAGCTCGTTGCCCCGCGCCACCGGCAGCATCCACACAAGCGCCGCGATCAGCACCCCCGCCGGGATCCCCCGCGCGAAGCCCTCCACCGCGCCCATGCCCGTGGCGTGACGGCTCAGCTCCATCACCGCCTCGGCCACCTCCGGGCTCAATACCGGCGCACCCAGAAGGAACGCCCCCGCCGCGAAGGCGCCCACCACATTGGCCAGAAGCACGATCCCCCAAAGGCTCGCGACCTTGCCGAACATCTCGGCCGTGGGCGTGATCAGCACCGGCACCACCGTGGTGATCGTGTTCTCGGTAAAGAGCTGCATCCGCCCCAGGATCACCAGCAGGAAGCCCAGGGAGTAGCCGAAATTCTCGAGGATGTAGCGCCAGGGCGCATCGGGCAGATTCGCCCGTAAAAGAGCCTCTCCCAGCACCGAAAAAGCGATCAGAAGACCCGCCGCGACGCCCGAGAAGGCTAGCGCCATGGCCGGGCGCCGCAGCTCCTCGTCGCCGCTCTGCCGGATCGTCTCGAAGACCAGCCGCGAGGGCATCGCGGTGGCGCGCTCCACGGTGCGCTGTTCGTCTTCGGTCTCGATCGCGGCTTCGGCGAGGTCTGTGCGATCTGACATGAATCATCCTTTCCTGACATACCCCTGCCCAACCCCCGCGGGGGCGAATCGTTCCCTCGGACCGGAACCAATCCCGCCATGGCGCGTTTCCCCGGCCATGAGTACACCCTCCCGACCCAGTGGCAGCGACACGCTGATCCAGCGCGCGCGCCCTGCCACGGTGGGGCTCACCCTCGCAAAACACGCGCCGGTCTTCGCCGTGGCCTTCCTGCCCCGGCCCTCTGGGCGCTCGCGGAAGACACCCTGCCCCTCGGCGCGGCACCGCTGGCCCCCGTGGCCTGAGGTGCCCCGAGTTTCCGAGACACCTGCCTCGTTCAGTTTTCGCTATCTGATCTCGAAGTTAACGTGTGACAGCATGCCGTTGTTCGTGTGGTTGCGTTTTGCGTTGTAGAAGAGCCCGAAGTCTTCCAGCACGTCTTGCCGTGCAGCTTCTCAGGTTGGGTATGTCCGGCGCTGAATCCGCTCGCGCTTCACCAGCTGGAAGAAGCTCTCGGCGACCGCGTTGTCATAGCAATTGCCGCGTCTGCTCATGCTGAATTCCAGATTGTGCTGGCGCAGAAACGTCTGCCACTCGCGGCTGGTGAATTTAGAACCCTGATCGCAATGCACCGTGACCTGGCGAGTGGGCTTTCGTCTCCAAACAGCCATTAGCAAAGCTTGCAGGGCAAGACCCTTGGTCATGCGGGATTGTGCAGACCAGCCGACGACGCGGCGCGAGAAGAGGTCTATTACGACGCAGATGTCCATTCATGTGGCCGCCATCGGTCCGAGGCCTATGGCGGACACCAACCCTTGTGTGTCTTGATGTAAGTGATGTCGGTCACCCAGACCTGATCCGGGGCAGAGGCCTGAAATTGCTGCTCCAGCTTGTTCTCAGCCACGATGGCCGGCGTGCCGCCATAGCGGACCGGACGGCATTTGTAGCCCACCTGAGCAGCGATCCCAGCCAGCCACGGCCAACCGGGCAACACGGTTCTCCGAGATGCGTTCACCTTGGTTGCGAAGATCGTCGGGCAGCTTGCGGTAGCCATAGACCTTACCGCTGTCGGCCCACGCCTGCCGGATCAGATCAATCTGACGTGCATCCTCCTGCGCGCGGTGACTCAAGCCAGGCAAAGAAGCCGGAGAAATGGACCCGCAGCACCCGGCACGTGGCCCGGACGCCGAATTCTGCGCGATGCGCCCGGATGAAGGCGTACTTCATTGGGACTCGCGCGCGAAGTACGCCATTGCTTTTTTGGGATGTCGCGCTTCTCGGTCCCGCGAGCCAGCTCACGCTTCAGGCGCCGGTTCTCGGCCCCATGGTCCACGTCCGCGTTTGAGACGGGTTCCCCGAACAGCTTCAGCCACTTGTAAAGAAAATACGTGCTGACGCCCAAACGCCGGGACACCTCTCGCACAGGATACCCGCGAACCGTGATCTGATGCACCGCGTCGCGCTTGAACTCATCGCTGTAGTTGCTTGGCCCCATCTCGGCCTCCTTGCCTCAAAGTTAGGGGGCAAAGCATCTGCAAACCTAGGGGCATCTCGTTGATTTTGAACATAAACGATAACTGAACGCTAGCTAGGATACAAAGCACCCATCGCCTTCGAGGCTCTCAGAAATGCGCTGATGCACACGCAACAAATGACCGGGAAAGAGTGTGCTCAGCAGGAATCTCGGTAGGCCCTGCATATTCTTAAAGATGCAACATCCGGATGTCAGTTCTCGAAAGTGAAAACCTGGGAACCGGAGCGAGGCCGGGGCGTTTATCGAGTATACCGCAACAAGTAAAGGAGAACCGACATGAAACTTCTCACAACAAGCACCATCGCCCTGCTGGTCACCACTCCCATGGCGTTCGCCGATACCCACAATACCGGCGAAATGGCAATTATGAAGTCCGCGGACATGTACGAAAATCGCGCCGAACTCATCCGCAGTCGTGATATCACCGGTGGTGCGATCTACACCATGAACGCGGCTGACGACGAGTTCGACATGGATGATTGGGACGCCAATACCATGTATGACGCGGTGGACAGCGAGTGGAACGAGATCGGCGAGATTGAGGACCTGGTGCTCAGCAAGGATGGCAAGGTCATCGGGATCGTCGCTGAGGTTGGCGGCTTCCTCGATGTCGGCGACCAGCATGTGATGATCAGCGTCAGCGACATGAACCTCGTGGCTGTTGATGATACCACTTACACCTATGTCACGCGCCTGAGCGAGGAAGAGCTGGAAGCGATGGAAGGTGTGGACGAAGGTTTCTGGAACTGAACTTTCCCACATCGTCCAATATATGGCTGAACACCGCACACGGGCCCCCGGACGTATCGGGGGCCTTTTTCATATCATGCCATTGGTGGTGTCTTGCTGATGCCAAACGTCCAATCACGCCGCATCTGCCAGGGCTCGCGAAAGGTGCGTCTCGATCTCGTCCAAGGGATGGTTGGTCAAGATCTTCGGGATGTCGAGAATAATGCGATCTAACACCTCTTCGTGAAGTTCCTTGCGCAAGGCGCTCAATACAACGCGGCTTGCAACGATGACGACATGGTCGAATTGTCCCTGATGCGCCAGCTTGTAGAGTTTGTCCGCGAGATCCCGAGCGAAGCGCTCTTTCTCGAGCTGATGCCAATCCGTTTCATCGACAGCCGAGCGCTGTACGCCAGCCCCATCGTTGAAACGACCCGGTTTGTCTGTCGCCCAGTCTCGCGCCGCCGGGTTGGATTGTTCGATCTTTCTCGCGACGACAAGGTTCATGTCCTGATTGTCCCCCACATTCCGCAAGAACAAGGCCTTCTCACCGTCAGCGACGACGACGAAGGCGTTCTCTGGCAGTCCCGATATGCGTTGCATGAAATTCTCCTTTTCCATTCTGTGAGTTGTTCGTTCGGCCTAGGCTGCGTTGCCCGGGGCTGATGCGCAAAACCGCGCCGGTTGTGTGCCGGGCGCGGTTGTTCATTTCAGCTACTCTGGGCTTGGGTCATCGTTGCGCACGTGTCGAATGTGCCATCGCGATCCAGTTCCTTTTTCAAAAGCCGGACATTTCGCTGGTTCGCCTTGAACCCGACATCGAAGATGTCTCCGACTAACGGGATACCTCCGATGATCATGTCAGTACCAGTGTTCACCGCCATACGCGCAAGAACGCGACGTCGCACACCCATGCGCGCGGATTGGCCGATGATGTAAACGCCGGGCGCAGCGGTCACGAGATCTCCTATGCCAGGGACAAGACCAAGAATACTGTCCCAGCCAAACCGGATACCCGCGATCCTGAACCGGCTATCGAAGATGTTGGCGATCCGGTCGAGGCGCGCAAATTGTGCTGCGCGATCACGCCGGTTGGCGACGGGCGATGATGTAGACGGCATGTACGATCCCCGGAATGTAGCCCAGAATGGTGAGAAGAATATTGATCCAGAAGTGCTTGCCGAGCCCAACCTCCAGAAATACGCCCAGAGGTGGGAGGATGACGGCTACGATGATGCGCAGAATGTCCATAAACGTCTCCTTTGCAGTTGGTGTCGGTGTTCACGTATGACACCCCAACGGCCCGGCACTCTGTCGGGTTCCGCGCGAAGGGCAACCGGTGAACTGCCGGAACCTGTCGGCGCTTGGGGCGTTACCTGCCTATGTTTCTCAAACAGCATTTCACGTTGGTCACCTTGCGCGACCAGCCAAGTTGGCGATGAGCGTCAAGCGCGCGGCGGCGTTCCGCGGGGGCACCTCTCCTTTGATGCAAGTGGCGCGCGCCCCGGTGGTTGCCCTCATGCTTGCGAAACATGCGCCGGTCTTTGTCATATTGTGCGCCCCGCCTGCGATCTGGGCGGTTGCGGAAGGTCAGGCCATACTGGCTTTGGCGCTCGCCATCCCGGCGACATTCGCGGCGCTCGTGTTCCTCGCGGTCGCGCGGCGGCCCCTGCCGGACGATCTGCGTGGGGTCGAAGCCATCGTAACGATAGCCCTGGTTTTTGGGATGAGCGCTGTGTTTGTCACACCCGCATTCATGGCCCTTGGAATGCCCGTGGTCGACGCACTTTTCGAGGCGGTCAGCGGGGCTACGACGACGGGGCTCTCGGTCGCTTTCAACCCGGACGCGTGGCCCTTCGCGGGCCATTTCCTGCGCGCATGGGTGCAATGGTGCGGCGGGCTCGTCATGGCGACGGCGGTTCTCGCCATGTTGCTGCCGTCCGGCCTGCCCGCACGCAAGCTCGGGCAGGCGGGGATCGATCAAGGGGATCGGATCGCGTCCACCCGCAAACAGGCGCGGCAGTTATTGACCGCTTACGCCGCGCTTACGGGCATCATGACACTGGCCACCATGGCGACCATTCCAGACTGGCGCGAGGCGCTGGCGGTGACACTGTCGGCTGTGTCGACCGCGGGCTTTGCGCCCCGCTCCGACAGTCTCGCATCGTATGCGCCGCTGGCGCAAGGCATGGTGATGCTGAGTTGCGTGCTGGGCGCAGTATCGCTGCTGAGCTTCGTTCTGCTCAGTCAGGGCAAATGGCGCCAAGCTTGGCGTTTGGGTAGCCTTCGGCGCGTCGGGCTGACGGTGATCCTGTTCGTGGCCGCGTTGATCGCGTTCCTCGTGGCGGCGGGAGAGCGTGACGCCGGCGCAATCTACAGTAGCGCTCTGAACCTGATCTCCGGTCTGACCACGGCAGGATTCTCTACCGGACCGATCTCGGATCTCGGACCTGTCTTGCTGCTGATCGTGGTGGCGATGGTGCTGGGCGGCGATGTGGGCTCGACCGCCGGTGGGCTAAAGCTGGCCCGGGTCGCCGTCATCGTTGGCGCCATCCTGCATGCGGGGCAGCGGCTTCGGCTGCCGCGCAACGCGGTCGCGCCCCTGCGCCAAAACGGCGAACCGGTCGCGCCGGAAACGCTTGTCAGCATTCTCGGGCTGTTGGGCATCTACCTGGGCGCTTTGATGCTGCTTTGGCTTCATATCCTGGCCCATGGCCATGACGCCTTAGGAGCCCTTTTCGAGGCCACGTCGACGCTTAGCACGGTGGGTTTGTCGACGGGCATCACGGGGCCGAGCATGAGTGTCGATCTGAAATTGTCGATGACCTTTGCCATGTGGCTGGGCCGCGTCGAATTCTTTGCCGTGCTTTTGCTTCTTGCTCCGCGCACCTGGCGCGGCACCACCGGAGGATAATTCAATGCGTATCATCATTCTGGGCGCGTCCCGTTTCGGCAGGGCCATCGCCGAACAACTCATCGACGCCGAGCACGAAGTGATTGTCATAGACAAGTCCCGCGACCGGTTGGAGAGGCTGGCCGACCAGCTCGATTGCGGTATGCTGGAAGGGGATGGCACGATGCCCACGACCCTCCGAGAAGTCTTCCGCGATGAAAACGACGTCTTCGTGGCCGTGACCAACGCATCCGAGGACAACATCCTCGCCGCCCTGGTGGCCCGGTCGGTGGGCTATGGGCGCGTCATTCCGCAAATCGTGTCATCCGAACTGATGAAGGTCTGTACCGAACTGGAACTGAACGATGCGATCAATCCCCATGCAACCGTGGCTGCGGATGTGGCTGAGGCGATGCAGGACCGGGCCGAAATCGACCACGACACGTCGCTCTCAAACCAGCTGGCCATAAAATGCGTCCACGTGCCCGCGTGTCTCGACGGACGCCCGTTGCAGAAGCTTGACTTGCCAGAGAACTGCCAGGCCGTTGCGCTGATCCGCGACGCAGACGAAAGCTTTGTCGAGGATGACACCGAACTGGCCGAGGATGACCAGGTCCTCTTCGTGTTGGAGCGCGACAAGATCGACGCCTTGGCAGACGTGTTTCGGACATCAGATAGCGACTGAGCCTATTCGGGCGAATTTCGGCAAGTCGAGTCACCGCAGCAGGTCCAAGGCGCCACGCCCCTGTCGGGCATCGCACCGAGGCGAACTTTTAGAAACCAGACACACGGCACAGAGCGGCGCATGCACTGGAACCCAACGCCCTGGTCGTTGGTTGAAACGGTGATTGGAACCGCAACATGAGGAGCGAGACATGCCAACGAACTTCGCCGATGGCCTTAACCAAGACACCCGGGCGCAGGTCGTCGATTTGTTGAACGAGAACTTGGTGAACGTTATCAACCTTACGCTAGCCGTGAAACAGGCGCATTGGAACCTCAAAGGACGCGGCTTCATCGGGGTTCACGAGCTTCTCGACGATGTGGCCGACCGGCTACGCGACGGGGCCGATACCATGGCCGAGCGTGCGGTGATACTTGGCGGATACGCCAAGGGCACCGCGGAAGTCGTCGCCGAACAATCCACACTTGAAGCCTATCCGCTCGAGTTGTCCGAGATCTCCGAGCATATCGAACACCTCAAGGCGCGTTTCATGGAGGTCGGCAAGGCTATTCGTGCGGCTGCCGAGGTTGCCGAGGAGGCAGGCGACGAAGATACAGCGGACCTGTTCACCGAAATTAGCCGCGGTGTGGACAAGGACGCATGGTTCATCGGCGCGAACGCAGAGGGAGCGTAAAAACCGCCTCACGGCATCGGAAGGGGCTGCCTGTGAAGGGCAGCCTCTTTTTTGGTGCTTTGGAGAAGCGTGCGCACACGTCACCCCAGTATTTTTTTCGAACAGGGAGCGGCGCGTGACTGCCCTTTCCCTGCGAAAATTCTGCATGGACAGGGCCGTTGATCCCAAAATGCCGTAAAAAAGGGCCGCCGTACGGATACGGCGACCTTTCTGAGCAGTGTTTCCGATCTTACTTCGACACGACCTCTTCGCTCAGATTGACCACCACGAAATTGTACCCTTGCCCGCGGAAAACCCGGATCAGCAGCGTCTCACCCTCTTCGGCCGCGCGCGCGATGGCATCGCGCAGTGTTTCGACCTGCCCCAACGTGACATCAGCAGCCTCCACAAGGACGTCGCCGGCGCGAAGACCTGCTTCGGCGGCGGGACTGCCCTGCGTAACTGATTGCACCAGCAGGCCCGACACCTCGTTCGGGATACCGGCTTGCGCGCGGAGCTCACCAGACAGCGGCGCGACGGACACGCCTATGCGCGGGCCGTCCGCGTCCGACCTGTCATCGCGGCCCCCGGCATCAGGCTGGGCTGTGGCGGACTGCAGGTCGGGCCGCTGCCCGATGGTAACCTCCGCCTGAACTCTGTTGCCGTTGCGCAGGTAGGTCACCATGACCGTGGCACCGACGGGCGTGTCAGCCACGGCAAAAGTCAGATCGCGGGGTGTGTCGACGGCGGCGCCGTCGATTTCGAGCAGGACGTCGCCCGGCTCCAACCCCGCCTCGAAGGCCGGGCTGCCCTTCGTGACATCCGCAAGCAGTACCCCTTGGGGGTCTTCAAACTTGAAAGCCCGGGCTAGGGCCTCGTCCACCGGTTGCACCTGCACGCCGAGCCAGCCTCGCTCGACTCGTCCATCGTCTTGCAGATCGTCCACAATGCGCTCGGCTACGGCCGACGGTACAGCGAAGCCGATGCCGACATTGCCGCCCGTCGGCGAGAAGATCGCGGTGTTGACACCCACGACGTCGCCCGAGACATCAAAGAGCGGGCCTCCCGAGTTGCCGGAATTGATTGCGGCATCGGTCTGTATGAAACTGTCATAGGGTCCCGCGTTAATATCCCGAGCGCGTGCAGACACGATCCCGGCGGTCACCGTACCCCCGAGGCCAAAGGGATTGCCGATGGCCACGACCCACTCGCCGATGGACAGATCGTCGGAAGACCCCCAGACGACATGGGGCAGATCGGTGACATTTTCGATCCTCAGGAGCGCTATATCAGTCGCGGGGTCGGTCCCGATCAACTCCGCATCGAGCCGCCGATCGTCATTCATAATCACCTCGATCTGTTCCGCGCCTGCGATCACATGGTTATTCGTCACGACAAGACCATCCTGCGAAATGATGAACCCCGATCCTTGGGTCCGCATCGGGCCTTGCGGGGTCGGCGGCGTTGGGCCGCCGAAGAACTCTCGCATCCCGGGCGGCAGTTGCGGCTGGATCGCAGGCGACGGATCAGGCGCCGGGCCGGTCGACAGGATACCGACCACGGCAGGCAGGCGTTCCGTCACCATTTCGGAGAAATCGGTCGGACTGTCGAAATCTGTCTGTTGCGCTATGGCCGGCAGGGCTGAGCCACCAGCGGGCAGTAGGGCAAGGACCGCAAGAGCGCGTGGAAGGGCGGGTAAGCAATACATGGGAACCTCGTTTGGTTGGGCATATCGCTTTTGAAACGCTGCCCACGGGGCACGGTTCCAGTAACCCTTGCTGGCAAGCCGGTAGCCGGCCAGCCAAATGGCTCCCGCGCAGCATGGAACTGCCTTAGCAGCTGCGCATTAATCCTTTGAAGTCGCAAGTTTCAGAAAAGGAAGTATGCACCGATGGCCAAGCAAGACCCCAAATGGACCCCCGATGTGGAAACACCTCCGACGACGTTTCCGAGAACCCGCGAGGAATTGGTCGAGGCGAACCGCCAGCGGCGCAAACAGGAACCAGCCGCCGCAGCACAGGAAACCGATTCCGAAAGCGGTGCACCGGCCGCCGTGCCTTTGACTCCACGCACCGAACCGGCCCGTACCCATGCGGTGAATGTCACGGAAGACCCTTCCGACGTGCGTGCTGGCCCCGGGGATGCAGGCGCTGCGGACACCCCGACAAAGCGGCCGCAGGTGGCTCGTGAGTACAATGACAGTTGGCGCAAGGCCTTCAAGTGGATCGCGGCGCTGGTTGTCCTCGGGATCATCCTCGCGCTTATTTTCTAACAAAGATGCTAGGCCGGTTTCGGGCGCAAGGCGCGGTTCTATCCACTCAGGCAGTTTGACGGCGGGGCCAGCACAAAGGTCTCGCCTTTTGCAAACAGCCGTTCTTCACACGAGCTCCTGGAGACCCTTCGATGCGTGCTCACCAGTTTCTCCGTATCTTTGTCCATCAATATGAGTGGGTGCACTTGGGTGTCGGCATGATCGGCAATGCGCTGTTCTTGATCGGCAGTATTCTTTTTCTGCCTGACTGGGCCGAAACGCAGACCGGTATGCTCGGCGAAAAAGTGAAGTGGCGCACCGTCGGCGTGTGGTTTTTCATCGCCGGCGCCACGCTGATGCTGATTGGTAGTGTCGGAGAGGTCTTGGTGTCACTTCGCTCCAAACGCAAGGCACGCAAGAGCTAACGTCAGCCTGACAATGCGTCGTCCAGATCGGCTGCTCGGCGTTGGTTGGACAGAAGCAACGCCAGCGGCCTGAGTGCACGCACGTAATTGCAGAAGATCATGATCGCCAGCGTTATCGGTGTAGCCAGAAACGCCCCGGCAATCCCCCAAAACCATCCCCAGAACAGGACGGCCACGAGAATTACCAACGGCGACACGGCAACGCTGTTGCCCTGGACTCGCGGATCGAGCCAGTTCCCAATCACCTGCTCGATCAAGACCAGCCCGGCGGCCAGTAACAAGGCCGTACCGGGATCGAGCGTCAGAAATGCATAGATGCTCGGCAGTACACCCGACACGATCGAGCCGAGGTTCGGAATGAAGTTCATCAAGAATGTCAGGATGCCCCAGACCAGCAGCAGATCGAGATCAAACGGCAGGAACCACAGGGTGTAGGCGACGGCAGTGATCAGTCCCATCACCGCGCGCGTCGCAAGGAAGCGACGCAAGGCCTGGCCGAGGCGCGTGGTCACCTGGCGCCAAGGGCGGTCGCGGTCCGTAAGAATGTTGTCGAGCTTCGCAGCCCAGTTGTCCGCTTCGGACAGTGCCAGCAACACCAGAAAAAGCACCAGAAAAAGCCCCGCCAAGAGAGCGCCGGTGGAGGACGCGACACCCTGCGCGACCCCGCTGGCCCAGTTGAAAGCCATGTCCGCCAATGCGGCACCTTGGTCGTCGAGCATGTTTCGCAACTGTGTAAGCGCAGCAGTCCAAACATCAGTATTGCCCTGCCCCGACGAGGCTCGTTCCAGCAGCACATTGCTCAGCCTTTCCGAGACGTCTGGCAGCTGAGTCGCGATCTGCGTGACACAATAGGACAGGCCAACGATAAACGTGGCCAGGATCGAGAGCAGGAAAACCATGACAAAAGCTCGCCCGAGCCAAGACAAGGGTTTTGGCAAACGTTCGGCCACCGCGCGATCCATGGGCAGAACGGCCAGAGCGACGAAAACCGCGATGACGACCGGAATTGCGATTGGTGCCATTGCGCGCAAGGCGGCAAACATAGCGATTACGAGAAGCGCCGCAACGAGGCCGAGCGCGTAGTTGCGCCGGCCCATTGCCGCACGCCCTGCGCCGGAGACGTTGGTCTGCTTCGACTGTGCCACCTGATCCATCACCTACCCTCTACTGGCGACTGTGCATTGAAAAGGCGAATGTGCCGCCCCATTGTCGCCTGACGCGACCCGTTCGCGCGATGAAAGCTCTCCAGCGCCCCGCGATGTGTGCGCGACATGGATTTCCGATGCGACCGGCCCTGCGACACATGCGGCCCAAAAACCTCTCCGATGAAACAAACCGAGCCGGCCGGAGGTTCCCGTTCCAATGCTTTTCTTTCAGCACGCATGGACCCCAAACGGCACGGGGCGCGTTCCCACAGCATGTTCGCCTCACTCTCTTCGCCCGTTCTGTTGGGGATCGGCCTTGTCGCGACGGTTGTGATCCTCGTCAGCGGGTTGCGCATGACCGGGCTCGCGGATCGCATCGCGGACCGGACCGGCCTGGGCGAGGCGTTGATCGGCGGCGTTCTATTGGGCGCGGCCACGTCAGTATCCGGGACGGTCGTGTCGCTGACTTCGGCGCTCTCGGGCAACGCCTCACTTGCATTTTCCAACGGGATCGGCGGCATTGCAGCGCAGACCGCCTTCCTCGCCATCGCGGACATGCTTTATCGCCGGGCCAACCTAGAACACGCGGCAGCCGAGCTGGCCAACATGTTTCAATGCGGTATCCTATTGTTGCTGCTATCGGTGCCTTTCGTCGCCTATTCCGCGCCGAGCGTCACGATCTTCGCGATCCACCCCGCCTCCATCTTACTGGTCGTGATATATGCCATCGGTGTGATTGCCACCGCACGCCTGCGCAAACAGCCGATGTGGGAGCCCGTTGACACAAGCGACACCCGCCCCGACACACCCGAGGATGAAGATGATCGCTCGCAACCGGCTCGGGGCCTAATCCTGCAATTTGTCCTGTTGATGTTGATCATGGGGTCGGCAGGCTGGTGCATCGCGCAGTTGGCACAAGTGCTGATCACACGCTACGAGCTGTCGTCCTCTATGGTCGGGGCCTTGATGACGGCCGTCGTGACCTCCTTTCCGGAGCTGGTCACGACCCTCGCTGCGGTCCGGCGCGGGGCGCTGCAACTGGCCGTCGGCGGGATCATCGGCGGCAACACCTTCGACATCCTGTTTCTGACCTTGTCGGACATCGGGTTTCGGGACGGCTCCGTCTATCACGCGATCGGACGGGATGACCTTCTCTGGCTGGGTGTTGCGGCAATGATGACCGCCGTTCTGTTGCTGGGCCTTCTATACCGTGAACGCCGTGGTCCCGGACGTATCGGCGCAGAAAGCGCGACGATGCTGGCGATCTATGCCGGGGGGATCGCAGTTCAGGCCTTCTAGCATTCTTGACCCTTCTTCAGGGAACCGCATCGCGTTTTGCCGGTTGTCTGTTCATCACAAACGCAATGAAGGGCCAAAACCATGGGCGACGCGAAATTTGACCTTCACTGGATCGATTACGCCATCGTTGTCATCTATTTCATCGGCGTGATCGCGCATGGCGTCTATGTCTCGCGCAAGAACGAGGAAGGCGCAGACGGTTACTTCCTCGCGGGACGGTCGCTGCCTTGGTACCTGATTGGGTTTTCGCTTTTCGCGTCGAACATGTCGGGTTCCAGCTTCGTGGGTTTGATGGGCGGCGCCTATGCAAACGGTATCGTTATCTTCAACTACGAATGGACCGCTGCACTCGTCCTGATCCTGTTCGCAATCTTCGTGCTGCCCTCCTTCCTGAAAGCGAAAATCTCCACCGTCCCCGAATTTCTCGAGCAGCGCTATGACGTGCGCTCGCGGCGGGCCTTCTCGATATTTACCATTCTTGCCATCCTGTTCATCGACACGGCCGGGGCGCTCTATGCCGGTGGGCTCGTGATTTCGAACGTGACGGGTTACCTCAACCTCTGGACAGCCGTCGCCGTCCTGGCCCTCGTTGCGGGTATCTATACCATCCTTGGTGGTCTTTCGGCGGTGGTGGTCACCGACACTGTGCAGGCAATCCTGCTGATCATCGGCGCCGCGATCCTATTCTGGCTCGGCCTTGACGAGATCGGTGGGTGGGAACAGCTCTTCGTCGACATTCCCGAAGGCCACGACCAACTTATCCTGCCTGCCGATGACGATTTCCTGCCGTGGACGGGGCTGTGGGGCGTGGTCTTGCTGGGATTTTATTACTGGACCATCAATCAATTCGTGGTGCAGCGCACGCTGGGCGCCAAGAACCTCAAGGAAGGGCAGATCGGTGCCCTCTTCGCGGGCTTTCTCAAACTGCCGAACATCTTTCTGATGATCATCCCCGGGGTCATCGCCCTGAAACTCTATCCCGAGCTTGAAACACCTGACCTCGCCTTCCCGACCCTCGCTTTCGAACTGATGCCGATTGGTGTGCGGGGCCTGATCATGGCCGCCCTGATCGCAGCGATCATGTCCTCACTCGACTCGGCCATGAATTCCGCCTCCACCCTTGTGGTCAAAGATTTCGTCGAGCCGATCTGGGAGGTAGACGAGGGCAAGCAGGTTTGGATCGGCCGTTTGGTGACCGGCGCTGTCATGGTCTTCGGCGCGATCTATGCGCCTTCCATTGCCGGGTTCGAAAGCCTGTTCAGCTACTTCCAGTCCTCGTTGAGCTACATAATCCCCACCATCGTCGTGGTCTATATCGTCGGCCTTTTCGTGCCATGGCTGAACGGCAATGGCGCATTCTGGACGATTATCCTTGGCCTCGTGGTGGGCATTCCTCTGTTCATCATGAAAGAGGTGACGGGCGTCTGGGCCGGCATGGGCCTGCCCGAGATCCACTATACGATCATGTCGACCCTCATGATGTGTCTGGGCCTGGCCACTCATTTCGGGATCTCCGCTCTGACCCGAAAGGCCGACAAGGAAAACATCGAGGACCTCGTCTGGTCTGCCGCCGACACAAAGGCCATTTTCACCCAATGGGAAGAGCCACTGTGGCAGGACCGTACGATCTGGGCCGGGTTGCTGATCCTGTCGACCATCGGTTTTGTCGCGTGGTTCTGGTAACCGGATGGAAGAGATCACATCACAGATCGCGCGCTGGGGTGACCTGATCGAGGGGCTGCCGGCCTTCTTGGCCCCGGCGGCGCTGCTTCTGGCGGCCGTGGTCGCGGCCCTCCAGCTGCACGCGCTGGCCTTCGCGCTCCTGTCCCGTTTCACCAAGACGAATTGCGGCGTGGTCGGCTCCCTCGCCGAGCGTGCCCGACGCCCGTTGCGACTTGCGTTCATCCTTGCCGCACTGGCCATCACGATCCCACAAATCGGCCTGCCCTACAGATGGGAGAGCCGCTTGGGCCATCTCTTTCTTGTCCTTCTCATCGTTCTTGTCGGCTGGACCGTTATCATTCTGACGAGCCACTTCTCCGATCGGGCAATTCGCCGTCACCGACTGGATACGGACGACAACCTTCAGGCGCGCAAGTTCGTCACTCAAGTCCGTGTCCTGAAGCGCACGGCCAACATCGTCTTCGGCATTCTGACCGCCGGCGCGGTTCTGCTGACCTTTGAAAGCGTGCAACGCTACGGCGTCAGCCTGTTTGCCTCGGCAGGGGCGGCGGGCCTGATCCTGGGCTTCGCGGCGCGCCCCGTGCTTGCGAACCTGATTGCGGGTATCCAGATCGCCATCACCCAACCGATCCGGCTGGATGACGTGGTAATCGTCGAGGGAGAATGGGGTTGGATCGAAGAGATCTACGCCACCTATGTCGTGGTCCGCATCTGGGATTGGCGGCGCATGGTCGTGCCGCTCAGCTACTTCATCGAGAAACCCTTCCAGAACTGGACCCGTGAAAATGCGTCGATCATCGGCGCGGTCTATTGGTACATGGACTACACCGTGCCCATCGCCGAAATGCGCGCCAAGCTTGAAAAGACCGTAGAAAACTCGCCGCACTGGGATGGCCAGGTCGTGAACCTGCAGGTGACCGACACCGACAAGGACACCCTGCATATCCGCGGACTGATGAGCGCGCGCACATCCCCCCAAGCCTGGGATTTGCGCTGCGAGGTGCGCGAGAAGTTGATCGCGTGGCTGCAAGCCGAATACCCCGAAGCCCTCCCGCGCCTCCGCGGGGAGTTGGAAATGCGCCCCGAACGCGCATCCGGATCGCTCGAGCAGGCCGACGCGGCTTGACGCACCCAAAAAAAACGACCCCGAGGCTCGCACCCGCCCCCCTTATGCTGTCGCCGACGAACGCCCGGAGTTACTGGTCATTTGCGGGTATTTTGTCGGAAGTTGGCGCCCATGTTCACGAAGGGTTTCTCCGTTCCCGGTGCGCAGCATGTTTTTGTAACCAATACCGTCGGCGAGCTTCACCGCGGTCCCATGTCTGGGTCGTCGACAGCGAGCTGCACCTGAACGCCGCGGCCAAGCTAGAGCAATTACTCTCGGCGGCACATCTGCATCTGGGCCCGATCAAGCGAGCAGATCGAGATAGATTGAGGCTTGGCCGAGCATAGACGGATCAGCGTCGCACTCACTCCGCTCTATGTTACGGCACGGCTTTGCCTCATCATCGGCGTGACCCGGGTCGCATCTTCGATGAAAACCGGTCTTCATCGTCTCCGCGGTGCTGGCTGATCTTCGCGGTGCGGTCCGCGCTGGCTCCGGACAGCCTTAACGGCCTGGTCAAGAAGATCGCCACCCTGCCCGCGCCTGCGTTTTTACTATACCGCAGACCCACGCATCTGCGCGACTGAACCTCGCGCTGACCGCAATGCGGTCGGCTGTGCCACCCCCCGTTACGGAACCTTCCCCTCACCATGGCGTTACCAATGTGCTGCGTAAACCCGCGTGGCGCGGTCCTATTTTCGGCCCGCACGCATACCCGAAGGCCGAAGGAGACCCACCATGGAACAGCAGATCGACGCCAATCTCACGATGCTCGATTACGGAGTGATTGCCGTCTATCTGGCGATCGTGATCGCCATCGGGGTCTGGGTCGCGCGCAAGACCCGGACGGGAGAGGATCTGTTTCTGGCCGGCCGGTCACTGGGTTGGGCGGCGATCGGGTTTTCGCTCTTCGCCTCCAACATATCCACCTCGACCCTCGTCGGCCTGACCGGCAGCGCTTACACAGGTGGCCTGACGGTCTCTTCCTATGAATGGATGGCCGGGATCCCGCTGCTGTTCATGGCGTTCATCTTCGCGCCGGTGTTCCTGAAATCGCGCATCTCGACCACGCCGGAATACCTCGAAAATCGCTATTCCCGCCGCGTGCGCCTGTATTTCTCGGGCCTGACTATCGTCTTTACCGTGATCGTCGATACCGCTGGCGGGCTTTATGCGGGTGCCGTCGTGCTCAAGGTCTTCTTCCCCGATCTCGACATCTGGATGTCTTGTGTGGCGATTGGCCTCTTCGCGGGCATATACACGGCAACCGGCGGCCTGCGCGCCGTGGTCTATACCGATATCCTGCAGGCGGTGGTGCTGATCTGCGGCACTGGCCTGACTGCGTTCCTGATGTACCAGTCTGTCGATTTCTCGTGGGAGTCGGTGCGCAGCCAGGTCCCCGAGGGCCATCTGAGCATCGTGCAGCCCATCGACGACGACACCCTGCCCTGGCCGGGGCTGTTCACCGGTGTCTGGCTGCTGGGCTTTTGGTACTGGGTCACCAACCAGTACATCGTGCAGCGCGTTCTGGGCGCGAAGGATCTGAGCAATGCGCAGTGGGGCGCCATCCTGGGCGGTATCCTCAAGATCCTGCCGACCTTCTTCATCATCCTGCCCGGGGTCATGGCGCTGGTCACACTGCCAGATATCCAGAACTCGGACCAGGTGTTCCCGATCATCATCACCGAGGTGCTGCCTTCGGGCCTGACCGGGCTTGTCATGGCCGGGTTGATCGCGGCGATCATGTCCACCGTGGACTCGACCCTGAACTCGTCCTCAACCCTCTTGATCAACGATTTCCTGACGAGGCCCGAAAAAGAGCCCGACCCCGAGACGGCGAAGAAATGGGGCATGATGGCGACCCTTGGCTTCATGGTGATCGCCATCGCCTGGGCGCCGCTGATCCAGTATTTCGGCGGCCTCTGGGCCTACATCCAACAGGCCTTCTCGGTGCTGGTCCCGCCGCTTGTGGTGTGCTTCACACTCGGCGCCCTGTGGTCCCGCGGCACCGAAAACGCAGCCTTCTGGACGCTGATCATCGGCCATACCCTCGGCCTCGTGGTCTTCATGCTGAACCAGTTCGGTATCTGGCCTCTGCATTACACGATCAGCGTCACTATCATGACCGCCGTCTCCGCCGCGATCTTCGTCGCGCTCAGTCTGCGGGACGACACACCGGATGTGCGCGAGGATGCGCTCTGGCAGCGGGCGGACGCCTTCGACACCCCCGCAACCACTGCACCGGTGCTCAAGAACGTGAAGACCCATGCGATCCTCCTGATCCTGCTGATGATCGGCACGCTGGTGCTGTTTTGGTGATGCGGACCCGGCCCGCGGCGTCGGCGGGCCGGATGCCGGGCTGCGGGGGAACCGCCCCTGCCCCGGGACGTTGACCGCACAACACACACAGTTTCACAAAAGGACCCACCCCATGGAATTCGGATTGAAAGGCAAGACAGCCCTGATCACCGGCGGCGCCTCTGGCATCGGCCGGGAAACCGCGAAGTTTCTGCGCGACGAAGGCGCAAACGTGATCCTCGTGGATCTCAAAGGCGACAAGGTGGCCGAGGCTGCCGAGGCCCTGGGCGATCGCGCCCATGCCCTCCAGGCCGACCTGTCGGACACAGAACAGGCCAACGGCCTGGTTCAGACCGTCGAGGAGCGGTTCGAGATGCCCGATATCGTGGTCTGCGCCGCCGGTGTGACCGGAGCCAAGGGCCATCCGCTGGAGATGACCGATGCCGACTGGCACGAAGCATGGAATACCGATTTCATGTCGGTCGTGCGCACCTTGCGCGGGTTCGTGCCGCGCATGGAAAAGCGCGGTTGGGGCCGCGTGGTAATGGTGGCCTCCGAGAACGCCGTGCAACCCTATGCGGACGAAGCGGTCTACAACGTCGCCAAGGCGGGATTGCTGAACTTCGCCAAGGCCCTCAGCCGGGTGACTGCTCCCAACGGTGTGTTGGTCAACACCGTTTCCCCCGCCTTCATCGAGACCCCGATGACCGACGGCATGATGGACCAGCGAGCCGAGCAAATGGGAACCAGCCGCGACGAGGCGGTCAAGACCTTCCTCGACGAAGAGCGGCCCTATTTGGAACTCAAACGCCGCGGCAAACCCGAAGAGGTCGCCGCGACCATCGCATTCCTGTGTTCGCAACAGGCCAGCTTCGTGGTGGGCGCCAACTACCGGGTCGACGGCGGGTCCGTGGCGACGATGGCGGTTTGATCTGTCAAGCCAATGACGCGATCCAACCCCTCAAAGGCTGATCACGGCCGCAAATGGCCGTGGCTCGTGCTGGTCGCGACACTTCTGCTGCTGGCCGGAGGCGGGTACTGGTGGCTGTCGCAGCCAGCGGAGCGTCGGTCTGGTGGCGATGCAACGCAGTCGCCGCTTGTGCGCGCGACTACACTGGAGGCCACCGATCACGTGATCCTGCATCAAACTGGCTTCGTCAGAGCCTCAGATGCCGTGGAGGTCGTCCCGCAGATCACCGAGCGGATCGTGGAAATCGCGCCCTCTTTCGACGTCGGGCAGCGTGTGGTGCAGGGTACGCTTTTGATCAGGCTGGACGCCAGGGTGGCCGAGGCCAATCTGCGCACCGCCGAGGCCCGGCTCGCGCAAGCCGAGGCCGCGCTGGAAGAGACCCGCATCAGCCTTGAGCGGCAGCAGAAACTTCACGTCGAGCAGGTCATCAGCGAAGCCGCGCTGGATGATGCGCAAGTGGCGCAGTCCCGAGCCGAGGCAGATGTCGCGATGGCCGAAGCCGAGTTGGCCCGCGCCGAGATCGCGCTCAACGACACGCAGCTGCGCGCGCCGTTCGATGCCATCGTCACCCGCGAAAACGCGTCACTGGGGCAACTGGTGCAGGCCGGCAACAGCATCGGGCAACTTGTCGCCACGGACCATGCCGAAGTGCGCATGGGACTTTTGCCTTCGGACCTCTCGGTTCTGGGGCAGGCCGCCGCGGCGCGCGGCCTCTCGGTAACGGTCAGCGATCCGGCGACGGGCCGCACCCTGCGCACCGGCAAAGTCGGTGCCATCGTTCCGGCCATCGACACGGCCACTCGCACGGTGACGTTGATCGTGGATATCCCCGACCCTTTCGCCGAAGGCGAGTCCAGCGTGCGCATTGGCGAGTTGGTCGAATTGTCCCTGCGCGTTCCCTTGGGCGCGCCCCCGGCGCTGCGCGTGGCGGCCGAGGCACTTAAGGGCGGCGACACGCTCTGGCGCATCTCGGACGGGCAGCTCGAGAGACGCGATGTCTACGTGCTGTCCCGTACCGACAGTACTGTGACCCTGCGCGGCGAGGCGCTTTCGCAAGGCGACAAGGTTCTGCTCAGCGATCTGGCCGCGCCCGCGGATGGTGACACAGTCCGCGTGGCTGCCGATGCGATGCAGGTCGCTCGGGGCGATTGAGCGATGGCGCGTCTGATCCGTTGGTTTCTGACCAATCCCGTGGCCGCGAACCTCGCGATGGTGGCTTTGGTCCTAGCGGGTCTCACCGCTGCACTGAACCTGACCGTTCGGACCTTCCCTGAAATCAACACCGGCGTGATCAATGTGACAGTGGTCTATCCCGGCGCCACCCCGGCAGAGGTCGCCGACAGCATCCTGGTGCCGATCGAAGAGCAGGTCACGGGCCTCGCCGGGATCCGCAGCATCGACGCCACCGCCACTCGCGGGCGCGGGACGGTTACCGTACAACTGACACGCGCCGCCGATCCACGCACGGTCAAGGACGATGTCGACAATGCCGTCGCGCGCATCACGACCTTTCCCGAAGCCGCGGAATCCCCCCGGGTGACCGAGGTGGAACCGACCGAGGTAGCGGTCGAGCTGGCTCTGTTCGGGACCGCGGACCGCAAGACGCTCAAGGCGCTGGCAGAAATCGTCCGCGCAGACCTGACCGGCATGGACGGGATCAGCCAGGTCACGGTCAAAGGGGTCGCCCCCGACCAGATCGAGATCGCCGTGCCCCGCGCAACACTCGAAGCTTACGCCATCGGCCTGACCGCCCTTGCCGACCGGATCGCAGGGGCGAGCATCGACCTGTCGGGCGGCGAGATCGACACCGGTGCCTCGACCGTGCAGGTCCGTGTCTCGGGCGAGGCGCAAACGGCAGACGCCCTGCGGGACACGGTGGTCTTTACCAGCGACACGGGCGCGCGCGTGCGCTTGGGGCAGATCGCAACCATCCGCGACGGCTTGACCGAGGATGCCACGCTGGCCACCATCGAGGGGCAGCCGGCGGTGTTCCTGAGTGTCGAGCGCACGGGCACCGAACAGGTTCTGCAAATCACCGACGCCGTGACACGCTATACCGAGCAAACCCTGCCCGAGCGCCTGCCCCAAGGGGTCGAAGCCACGATCTGGCGCAACAACGGTGCGCAGCTGCAGGGGCGTATCGACCTTCTGGCCAAGAATGGTGGGATCGGCGCGGTGCTGATCCTCATCGTGCTGGCGCTGTTTCTCGACCTGCGCATCGCAGCCTGGGTCGCGGGCGGCGTGGCAATCACCTTTGCCGGGGCGTTCGTGCTGATGCAGGCCTTCGGCGTTGCCATCAGCCAGCTGTCGCTCTTCGGTTTCATCCTCGCCCTCGGGATTGTGGTCGATGACGCCATCGTGGTGGGCGAGAACACCTATTCCGAATTGGAGGGCGAGGGCGATCCCGATCGCGCAGCGGAGCGGGGCATCCTGAGCGTCTGGCGCGCCATCCTGTTTTCGGTCAGCACCACGGTGCTTGCCTTCACGCCGCTGTTGCTCCTGCCGGGGGCGTCGGGCTCCTTTATCGGCCCCGTAGCCACGGTGGTGATCTTCGTGCTGTTGCTGTCGCTGTTCGAAAGTTTCTTCATCCTGCCCCGGCACCTGTCGAACATCCGGCTCACCCCACCCCGCCGGTTTTCGCCGCGGCGTGTGACAGACGGCCTGCGCAGGCGCGTGGATCGCGGGTTCCGGCGCTTCACCGACGGGCCGCTAGACCGTGCCGTGCGCTTTGCCATCTGCCATCCGGTCGTCATCGTCGCCGGCTGCCTCGTCAGCTTGATCCTGACCGTCGGGCTGGTCCAGGGCGGCAAGGTCCGGTTCGAGTTCTTCCCCCGCATCGAAGGAAACTTCGTGACCGCCGAGTTGCGCATGCCCGACGGCACCAGCGAGGATGCAACCTTGCAACGGGCGCTCGACATCGCGGGCGCCGCCCGCGACGCCGCCGACACCCTCGGGGCGGACGTACTGGAGCGCACGGGCATCACGATTGGCTTTTCCACCGGCGGCGGGCCTGGTCAGGGCGGCACAAGCTCTGGCAGCACCGCAAACATCTCGGCCCAACTGGCCGATGCCGCGACGCGCGATATCACAGCCGCGGCCTTCACCGACGCCTGGCGCGAGCAGGTGGGCGAGGTGGCGGGAGCGCGAGAATTGCTGTTCTCGTCCAGTCTTGTCGGCGTCGGTGCACCGATCGCACTTAAGGTCGCCGCCGAGGACGATAGCGCCCGGCAAGCAGCGGTGGACCGCATCACCCAAGCCCTGCGCGGGCGCGAAGGCGTCCGTGATCTGCGCGACGACAGCGCCAGCACCGCGCAGGAGCTGGTCATCACCCCCCGCGCCGATGCCGCGACCTTCGGGATCAGCGAGACCGCCATCGCGCGCGAGTTGCGCGCCGCTTTCTACGGGGTCACCATCGACCAATTCGCCCGGAACCGCGAAGAGGTCGATATCCGCCTGCGCCTTGCGCTGGAAGATCGCGATGCCGTCGCCGACTTGCGACGCCTGACCATCCCCGGCCCCGAGGGCGATATCCCGCTCGAACGGCTGGTTGAGATCGACCAGAAGCCCGCCGCAACCTCGATCACCCGTGCAGACGGGCGCACAGTCACGACGATCATGGCGGATGTGAACACTGGCCTTACAACCGGCGGGGCCGAGACCGAATGGGTTCTTTCGCAGATCGTGCCAGACCTGCGAGCGGATTTCCCCGGCCTCGAAGTCACCGCCGGCGGCGAGCAGGAAGAGGCGGGCCGCTTTTCCAATTCGCTGACACAGAATTTCGGACTGGCCCTGTTCGGTATCTACGCGGTGCTGGCCCTTGCCTTCGGCAGTTACCTCCGGCCCCTGATTGTTCTGCTGGTTCTGCCATTCGGTTTCGTGGGCGCGGTGTTGGCCCATGCGGCCCTGGGCATGAACCTGACCTTGCTGAGCATGTTCGGCATCATCGGCCTGTCGGGCGTGGTGGTAAATGGGGCCCTTCTGATCGTGGATTTCATACTCGCCGAGGAGGCCAGGGGCACCGACCCGAACGAGGCCATCCGGCGCGCCACGCTGCGGCGGTTCCGACCCATCACGTTGACGACACTGACCACCTTTCTCGGGGTCACGCCGCTGATCCTGGAAACATCGGTGCAGGCGCAGTTCCTGATCCCCACGGCCGTCTCGCTCGGCTTCGGCATCCTGTTCTCCTCCGTCCTTTTGATGCTGTTGGTCCCCGCCTATGCCTCGCTTTTCGCCGCAGGCAGGGCCCGCATGCAGACCGGCACCCCCCAACGCACATGACCGCGGGAACCCACGGTGGCCCGGAACCGTTGACCCCGCAAGCAGCCACAGGAGCTTCAGATGACACAGTCGAAAATCGCCGTCGTCGCGGGCGGTAGCGCCGGCGTCGGTCGGGCCACCGTCGAGAAACTGATTGCCGAAGGCTACAAGGTCGGCGTGCTGGCAAGGGGCGAGGACCGGCTGGCCGAGATGGAGGAAACCTACGGCCCACAGGTCATGACCCTGCCCTGCGATGTCAGCGACGCCGCCCAGGTGTCCCGCGCCGCCACCTTGATCGAGGAAGGGCTCGGGCCGATCGACCTGTGGATCAACTGCGCGATGCTGACCAGTTTTTCGCCCTTCACCGAGATGAAGGATGACGAATTCCGCGCCATCGTCGACACCACTTTCATGGGTGTCGTAAACGGCACGCGCGCCGCACTGGCGCAGATGGAGCCGCGCGGGCGGGGTCAGATCGTGACCTTGGGCTCGGGACTGGGGTACCGGGCGGTGCCGTTCCAATCGGCTTACTGCGCCTCGAAACATGCGATCAACGGCTTCGTCGCCTCAGTGCGGTCCGAACTGATCCGCAAGAATGCCGGGATCACCATGAGCCTCGTGCAACTGCCCGCCCTCAACACGCCGCAATTCGACTGGGCCCGCAACAGGTTGGAGACCAAGCCGCAACCCGCGCCGCCGATCTATCAGCCCGAGGTGGCCGCCGATGCGGTAATGAGGGCCGTCCACAAAGGGTCGCGCGAGTTGTTTGTCGGGGCCTCCGTTCTGCAACTGGTCTTCGGCAACATGCTCTTGCCGGACTACCTCGACAAGAAAATGTCCACCAGCGGCGCAGAAATGCAGAAATCCGACCGCGACGCGCAGGGAACCTCGGATGACAACCTGCACGGCCCGGTCGACAGCATCCCAGCCAGCGCGCACAGCAGCTATGGCGAAAGGGCAAAAGCCAGCGGCCTGATCGTAGATGCCGATCTGGCCCGGCTCGCCGTGTTCGGCGGCCTGATCGTTGGCACCGCCGTGCTGTCGCGGTTGCTACCGAGGCGCTGAGCCTTTTCCGAAACACTTCTCCGAAAGGACTTATCCCATGTCCAAGCACACCGACATTCCCGCACAATCGCAAGACGCGATGCCTGCCCATGAATACAAGATGGATCCGCCCCCCGACTACATGCCGCGCCACCCCGGCGTCGGCAAGCTCGAGGGCAAACGCGCCATTATTACCGGCGGCGACAGCGGCATCGGACGGGACGTTTCGGTCCTCTTCGCGCGTGAAGGCGCCGAGGTCGGAATCATCTACCTCGATGAGGACCGCGACGCAAAAGAGACCGTCCGCCTGATCGAGAACGAAGGAGCCACGGGCCACGCCGTGCAGGCTGATATCGGCGACCGCGCACAGGCTTTCGATGCTGTCCGAGAGCTGGCCGAAAAGATGGGCGGCATCGACATTCTCGTGAACAATGCTGCCCAGCAATGGCTGGAGACCGAACTCGATGACATTACCGAGGATCATCTGCGCCGGACTTTCGACAGCAACGTCATGGGGTATTTCTTTTGCACCCAGGCGGCGGCGGACCACCTGCCCGAGGGCGGCACCATTATCAACACCGCCAGCGTCAACGCCTTCAAGGGCAACGCCGCGTTGATCAGCTATTCGTCCACCCGCGGCGCGATCACGGCCTTCAGTCGCTCCATCGCATCGCAATTGGTGAGCAAGGGCATCCGGGTCAACTGCGTGGCGCCTGGCCCGATCTGGACGCCATTCATCCCCGGCACCATGCCGGCCGAAAAGGTCGAAGGTTTCGGCTCGCAAGTACCCATGCAGAGACCGGGACAGCCTTGGGAGGTCGCGACCTCCTACCTGTTTCTCGCCAGCAGTGACGGGTCGTATTTCACGGGCCAGACCCTGCACCCCAACGGCGGCATGATCGTGGGCAGTTGAACATGCCGCGACGCGGGCCGTGGCCCGAAAACCCCGTCATTTATCAGGTCTACCCCCGGTCGTTCCTTGACACGACCGGGACGGGGGAAGGCGATCTGCCGGGGGTGACCCGGCAGCTCGATTACATTGCCGGCCTCGGGGTGGACGGCATCTGGCTTTCGCCCTTCTATCCCTCGCCGTTCTGCGACGGGGGGTATGACATTGCCGATCATTGCGCCGTCGACCGGCGGTTCGGCACCCTCGACGATTTCGATGCGCTGGTGGCGCGGGCCCATGATCTGGACCTGCGTGTGATGATCGATCTGGTGCTCAACCACACGTCGGACACCCATGACTGGTTCGCAAAATCGCTGGCCCGTGAAGAAGGCTTCGAGGATGTCTACATCTGGGCGGACCCGTGCAAGGACGGCAGCCCGCCCTCGAACTGGCTGTCGTTTTTCGGAGAGGCCGCTTGGCGCTGGCACCCGCAACGTGCGCAATACTGCCTGCACAAGTTTCTGCCCTGTCAGCCCTGCCTGAACCATTACAACGACCGCGTGCACGAACGGCTGAACCGGATCACGCGGTTCTGGCGCGACCGTGGCGTCGATGGCTTCCGCTATGACGCGGTAACGAGCTTTTTCTATGACCCCGGGTTTCGCGACAATCCCCCCGCGGCCGAGGCCGAAGCGGCTCTGATCCCCGGGCCATCCAACAATCCATATACCTTCCAGGAGCATATTCACGACGTGCTGCCCAACGAATGCGCTGCCTTCGCGGAAACCCTGCGCGAGATGGCAGGCCCCGACGCCTACCTTCTGGGGGAGATCAACAACGGCCCCCGTTCGGTCGAAGTCACGTGCAAGTTCACCGGCCCCGATCGACTTGACGCCGGCTATGCGATCGACTTGCCGGAACGCGGGCCCAGCACGGAGGTACTGCGCGACCTTCTCACCCGGCTGGAGGATGCTGAAGGATGGACCTGGTGGCTCAACAGCCATGACCAGAAACGCGCGGTCTCGTCCTTCGGCGATGGCGGGGCAGCGGATGCGAAGATGCTCGCAGCGTTCCTTTGCGCGCTGCCCGGCCCCCTCTTGCTGTTTCAGGGCGAGGAACTGGGGCAGCCACAGGCAGAGCTCGAAAAGGTCGAGCTGACCGATCCTTATGACCTGATGTATTGGCCCGACTCGGTGGGTCGCAACGGCGCCCGCGCGCCCATGGCCTGGGACGACACGCAGCCCGCATGCGGCTTCAGCAAAGCGGTGCCGTGGCTACCTATGGCGCGGGCGGAACAGGGCGGCGTGGCACAGCAGGAGGCCGACCCGGCCTCGGTTCTCGCCTTTTACCGCGATGCACTTGCCCGGCGGCGTGACCTGGGGCTTGCCGAGGCCACGATGGAACTCGAAGACGCGCCTGATGCCTGCATTCGGTTCCGGCTGCGCGTTGGGACGCTCGTTGTGCAGGTGGCCGCCAACATGTCCGGCGCGCCACAAGACCTCGCACCCAGACAGGGTGCAAAACGGATCTTGCAGACCAAGCCCCCCGCGCCGGGCAGCAACCTTCCGCCCCGCAGCGCTGCCTGGTGGCTGTTGGAGAAAGGCTAGCCAACGTGGGTCCGATCATCCAGGAGCTGACTGCATTGACCACCCTCCCCTGGCAGGTCGTGCTGCTGCGGCTTGCCGGGGCGCTGGTCTTGTGCGGTCTGATCGGCTTGGAACGGGAGACCAAGAGCCGCCCGGCGGGCCTGCGCACCCATATGCTCGTCGGGCTGGCGGCAGCGCTCTACTGCCTCATCATGCTGGAAGTTCTGGCCAATATGGACAGCTACAGCGACCGGGTGTCGAGCGATCCCTTGCGCCTTGTCAACGCGGTCACCAACGGTGTCGCTTTCCTTGCCGCCGGGATGATCGTTTTCAGCCAGGGCAAGGTGCGGGGCATTACCACGGGCACCAGCCTCTGGCTGGCCGCCGCCATCGGGCTCAGCGTCGGATTCGGGTTTTGGATGATGGCGGTCGCGACCACCTTGCTCGCCTTGCTGGTCATCCGTGTCTTGAAGCTGGGCGAGATCCGTGCGGCTGGCGGCGACAGCGATCATGCATCTGACACCGAAACGAATTGATCGCAGATCGGGTTTTTTCGGGAACCGAGCCGTAATTTTTGGCGTTGCCCCTGCAACAAATGCCAACGGGGCGTTCCATGACACACATCTTTTCACGTCGTGCAATCTTGCAATCTGCCGGGGCCAGCGGTGTCGCAGCCGCGATCGGTCTGACCAGCGCGCCGCGCCACGCCTTCGCCCAGGCAGACGCCCGGCCATGGGCGATCCTGACGGACACGCAAGCCCGCTGGCTCGCCGCCGCATGCGATGTGTTCATCCCCGAAGACGACTACCCGAGTGCCAGTCAGGCCGGGGTTGTTGACTTCATAGACCTGCAGATGGCCACGGATTACGGCCAGGGCGCGGGTCTCTACCTGCAAGGCCCCTTCCCCGCAGGCACGCCCGAGCAAGGCTGGCAACTCGACATGACGCCCGCCGAGCTTCTTCTGGGCGGCATTGACGCCCACATCGCCGAGGGCCCCGCGCTCTTCGATCTTGACGAGACTGGCCGCGCCGATGCGATCCGGGCGCTATCCGAGCGCACGCAACCCATCGGCGGCGGCACCCCGGCCACCGATTTCTTCACGCTGCTCCACAGCCTCACCAACGAAGGCTATTTCGCCGACCCGATATATCTGGGGAATTACGATTATGCTGGCTGGCGGATGGTCGGCTTTCCCGGGGCGCATGCCTATTACACCGAGCGCGTGGATGACGCCTCGATCTCCACGCCACCACCGCCCATGGGCATTGCGCACCAACCAAATGGCCGATCGACCCCGCCGCGGCCCATTCCGCAGGGGGGCCGCGCCGATGGCTGAGCGTCGTTTACCCAAAACCGATGTCGTGATCGTGGGCGGCGGCTGGACCGGCCTGACCGCCGCTTACGAGTTGGCCCATGCCGGCCAACGCTGCGTCGTGCTGGAACGCGGGCACCACCGCCACGATGCCACGTCCTTCGGCAGTCCGGAGGAGCATGACGAGCTGAAATATGCCCTGCGCTACGGCCACATGCAGGACGTCAAGAAAGAGACCCTGACCTTCCGCAACTCACGCGATCAACGCGCGCTCCCGATGCGGCGGCTGGGATCTTTCCTGCCCGGCACTGGGCTGGGCGGCGCGGGCATCCACTGGAACGGCCAGATCTGGCGCCCCCTGCCTTCGGACTTGGAAATGCGCAGCCATTACGAGGACCGCTACGGCAGCCAATTCATCCCCGACGAACTGAGCATCCAGGACTGGGGTGTCACCTATGACGAGCTGGAACCGCATCTCGATTTCTTCGAGAAGATCTGCGGCGCTGCCGGGGCCGCTGGTAACCTGCGCGGCGAGCGTCAGGTAGGCGGCAACCCTTTCGAGGGGCCGCGCAGCGACGGCTACCCCAACCCGGCGATGAAACAACCCATTTCGAACACCAAGTTCGGTCGCGCCGCCGAGCGGATGGGTCTGAACCCTTTTCCGATGCCCTCGGCCAACGTGACCCAAGCCTATGAAAATCCTTACGGCGCGCAGCTGCATCCCTGCACCTACTGCGGCTTTTGCGAGCGGTTCGGTTGCGGCTATTTCGCCAAGGCCGACCCGATCATCTGCGTCTATGACCGGATCAAGGATCACGAGAATTTCGAGATCCGCTTCGATGCGCAGGTCCTGCGCGTCACCAAATCACAGGACGGTCAGACCGCCACCGGGGTCATCTACCTCGACGAGGACGGGGTAGAGGTATTTCAACCTGCCGATACGGTCTGCCTGAACGCCTACAGTTTGTGGAACGTGCACCTGATGCTGGTGTCGGGCCTGGGCACGCCCTACGATCCCGAAACGCGGCAGGGCACGGTCGGGCGCAACTACAGCTATCAGACCATCGCCGCGGTCGACGCGTTCTTTGACGAGACCGTGCAGACCGACCCGTTCATGGGGGCGGGCGCGCTCGGTATCGTTGTCGACGATTTCAACGGCGATAACTTCGATCATTCCGACCTGGGCTTCGTCGGCGGCGGCTATATTGCCTGCAAACAGTATCACGGCCGCCCGATCAGCTACCAGCCCGTGCCCGAAGGCACGCCCCCCTGGGGTGCCGAGTGGAAGGCCGCGGTGCGCGAGAACTACACGCGACATGCGGACCTGGTGATCCACGGCTCCAGTGTGTCGACACCCGAGAACTACCTCGACCTCGACCCGACCTGGACCGATGCCTATGGGCGCCCGCTTCTGCGGATGACCTTCAACTTCCCCGACACCGACCGGCGCATGTCGGATTACGTGATGAACCGCGCGGTCGAAATCGCGCAGGAGATGGACAATGTCACCTCCGTCAGCTCCGTGAACCTCGCAGCCGAGGGCAAGAACTACTCCATCGTCCCCTACCAGACGACGCACAACGTCGGCGGCGCGGTCATCGGCACCGACCCTGAAACCTCGGTCGTCAACCGCTACGGTCAGATGTGGGACCACCACAACGTCTTCGTTTTCGGGGCCTGCCTCTTCCCGCAGAACCTCGGCTACAACCCCACCGGTCCGCTCATGGGGCTCGCGTATTGGACGCTTGAGCACATGAAGCGCGACTACCTCCCCAATCCCCGCCCCCTGATGGACGCCTGAGAAAGGACTGCACCCATGCCCCGCCTCAACAGCCCCTTTGTAATCACAACCGCTTTCGCCGTTGTCGGTATTGGCGTCTTTGCCCTGAACGCGCAGGACTATGAGACCGACCCCGGTATCAAGGCGCTGGAAGCACGGCTGGAAGACGACAGGGTGCTTTTCAATGTCGAGGTTCAGCGAGAGGTCACCGATGACCTGCTGGAACTGGGCCGACTGGTCGCCATGGGCGGGGCCGAGGCGGGCGGATCCGGCATGGCGTGCATCGCTTGCCACGGGGCAGAGGGGATGGGCGACGGGTCCGGCGCTTTTCCGCGCATCGCCGGGCAATCGGGATGGTACCTCTACAAACAGCTGATCGACTACGCCTCCGGCGCGCGGCCCAACAAGGTGATGTCGGGCGTCGCTCAGCGCCTGACCGAACGCGAGATGGAGGCCGTCTCGGCCCATTACGCGGCCATTGATGCCCCCTTCCGCCCCGTGATCGGCGATATCGAACCGGAATTGCTGCAATGGGGCGGACAATTGGGCGCGGTGGGGTCAGCCGAGCGGGGCATCCCTGCATGCGTGAATTGCCATGGACCCAGCGGCATGGGCAACCCGCCCTCCGTTCCCTACCTCGCCGGGCAATACGCCAATTACATGACCCATCAACTGGAGCTATGGGCAGAGGGCGTGCGCGACAATGACGCGATGAACGTGATGTCTTCTATCGCAGAAAAGATGTCGTCCGAAGACATGCGCGCCGTCAGTGAATACTACGCCCGCGTCCGGCCCGCCGGTGCCGGCGCCGAGGTTGCGGTCAACGTCGACATGACCGTCGACACCGAGTGATCCGCCTATGCGCCCCACAGCCACATATGCAACGGTTCTGGCCCTGTTCTCCCTTGCGGTCGCCGCGATGGCTTGGTCAGCCCTGCGTCCCGAGAACAGCCCCGGCCACGCTCTCGCCACGACCACATCCGCGGCCTTCAGCGACCTTGCCGCCTGGTTTCGCAGCGGCCCGGCCGATGGTCAGCCGGACTGGGAAGCCGCAGCGCGCAACGTCTATGGCGCCGATGCGTCGCACGGCGCGCAGCTCATGATCCTGCACGGCTGCGGTGCCTGCCACACCATTCCCGGCGTGACGGGCGCCGATGGCTCGGTCGGACCTGACCTCGGTGGGCTGGCCGACCGCGCCTATGTGGGCGGCGTTCTGCCCAACGAGCCGGGCGGCTTGGTCCGCTGGCTTGTCAATCCGACCACGTATGCGCCGAACACGGCCATGCCCGACCTTGGCGTGACCGAAGCCGAGGCACGTGACATGGCAGCGTACCTCTTCACGTTGCGAGGCGAGTGATGGACGAAGATCTCGACATTCTTGGCGGGCGCAGTGTGCGGGACATCGTGGGCGAGGCCCCGGATCTCGACACGTCAGCCGAAGATGCTGCGCTCGAAAGCTTGGGGGATCGCAGCGCCCTCGACATCTGGAATTCGCAATCCGCGCTGGAACCAAGCGGGCTGGGTGCCGCCGCCGCCTATGACCTGACAATCGGCATGGTCGTGGGCCTCGGGGCGGTGTTCGTGGTCGTGATGGCGATCGCCTGGTTCGCATGGCACAGCAAACGCCCAGCAGGCCATTGGTGGGTGTGGACCGGCGGCGTGATCACGCCGCTCATAGCAATCTCGACCGTGATGGTGGCGTCGACCGCTGCCCTTGTGGCGACGACGCGGCCCGCACCCGACGCACTGGTGATCGAGGTGACCGGCTATCAGTTCTGGTGGGATGTGGTCTACGATCCGGACGGGACACCGTTGCGGGACGCCAATGAATTGATCCTGCCCGAGGGTCGCCCGGTCACCCTGCGTCTGAACTCCAACGATGTGATCCATTCCTTCTGGGTGCCCTCGATTTCGGGCAAGATGGACATGATCCCCGGACGCACCAACACTCTGACGATAACCGCGACCGAAACCGGCCAGTTCCGCGGCCAATGCGCCGAGTTCTGCGGGTTGTCCCACCCGAAAATGGCATTCGAGGTAACGGTCCTGCCCCCCGAGGCCTTCGACAAGTGGCTTGCCACCACGCGCGGCGCGGCGCGCGACGTGGCCCGACCCGCGCAAGCCGAGGGACGCGAGGTTTTCCTGAGCGCCGGCTGTGCCGCCTGTCACGAAATCCGCGGGGTCGCAGAAGGTGGGCGGCTGGGCCCCGACCTGACCCGTCTGGGCGCGCGCGCCAGCCTCGGCGCGGGCATGTGGCGCATGAACCAGGGCAACGTCGCAGGCTGGATCGCCGATGTGCAGGACATGAAGCCCGGCGCGCAAATGCCCTCCTACAACCACCTCAGCGGTCCGGATCTGCGCAACCTGTCCGCTTACCTCGTGAGCCTGCAATGACCGACACCTTCCCCCAGCCACGGGGCGCCGAGCCGCCCAGCCCGCAGCCGGCGGCACGCAAGCCCGCCTATGACGTTGCCCCGAAGGGCGAGATGGGCAAGGATTTCGAAGGCATCTGGGAACAGCCCTCCGGCATTCGCGTCCTGTCCGCGGTCAGCCACCGGGCGGTGGGCAAGCGTTTCCTGATCACCGGGTTCATCTTTTTCCTGATCGCCGGGGTCTTCGCGCTCCTGGTGCGCCTTCAGCTGATGGTGCCCGAGAACACCTTCCTAAGCAGCGAAACCTACAATCAGCTGTTCACCATGCACGGGACCATCATGATGTTCCTGTTCGCGATCCCGATGCTAGAAGGGTTCGCCGTCTATCTGATCCCGCTGATGATCGGCGCGCGGGACCTGGTGTTTCCACGCCTCGGCGCCTTCGGCTATTACTGCTACCTCTTCGGCGGCATCATCGTGCTGTCGTCCTTCCTGTTCGACGCGGCCCCGGATGGCGGGTGGTTCATGTATGTGCCGCTGTCGACCTCGGCCTATACCGAAGGGCTCAGCGCGGATTTCTGGCTGATCGGGATCACCCTGGCCGAGATCGCAAGCGTCACCGCGGCGGTCGAGATCATCGCCGCTATCCTGTGTTCCCGCGCGCCGGGCATGAGCCTGACCAAGATGCCGATCCTGATGTGGTATCTCCTGGCCACCGCCTTCATGATCGCGATTGCCTTTCCGCCGCTGATCATCGGCTCGATCCTGCTGGAGGCAGAGCGCCTGCTGGGTCTGCCGTTCTTCGACCACACCTTGGGGGGCGATCCGCTCCTGTGGCAGCACCTGTTCTGGCTGTTCGGCCACCCGGAGGTCTATATCATCTTCCTGCCGGCGGCCGGCATGGTGGCCACGATGCTGCCGACTTTCGTGGGCAAGCCGCTCTTCGGCTACGGCTTTGCCGTCGCGGCGGTGGTGACGATGTCCTTCCTAAGTTTCGGGCTCTGGGCGCATCACATGTTCGCAACCGGCCTGCCGATCCTGTCGCTGTCGTTGTTCTCCGCCGCCTCGACCATGGTCGCCGTGCCCACCGGCGTGCAGATCTTCTGCTTCATCGCCACGCTCAGCCAGGGCAAGCCGCGCCTGACCGTACCGATGCACTTCATACTGGGCTTTCTGTTCATCTTCGTCCTGGGTGGCATGACGGGCGTCATGGTGGCGGCGGTGCCATTCAACCTGCAAGCGCATGACAGCTACTTCGTGGTGGCGCATCTGCATTACGTGCTGATCGGCGGCATGGTGTTCCCGATGTTCGGCGCGCTGTACTACTGGGTGCCGCATTTCACCGGCCGCATGATGTCCGAGCGGTTGGGGAAATGGGTGTTCTGGCTCATGTTTTCCGGCTTCAACCTGGCCTTCTTCATGATGCACCTGACGGGGATGCGGGGCATGCCGCGGCGGGTCGCGACCTATCCCGGAGGCATCGGCTGGGACCGGCTGAACATGCTGTCGACCATCGGCGCCTTCATTCTGGCCGCCGGGATCGCGCTGTTCATCTGGGATTTCTTCCGCCACCGGCGCGTCGGGCCACGGGCGGGGCGCAACCCATGGGGCGCAAGCACGCTGGAATGGCTCTATGAACCGGTCACGCCCGGCTACAACTTCCGCGCCATTCCGCGCATCACCTCGCGCGAGCCGCTTTGGGATCAACCGGAACTGGCCGAGACGCCCGGCGCAGAGGTGCGCGGCGCCCTGCGCGACTACCCGGATCACCGGCGCGAAACACTGGGCTGCCACATCGTCACGGGCGAACCGCTGCAGATACTGCGCCTGCCGCACCCGACATGGTTCCCGCTGATCGCGGCCTTGGGCCTTGCGCTGCTCTTCGGCGCCACCCTCGCCTCGGTCTACTGGCTCTGCGCGATCGGGGCGGGCATCGCGCTGATCGGCTTCGCCGGCTGGGCATGGGAGCCTTCGGACAGCGGTGTCGACCGAGACATCGGCATCGAGGGACTGCGCCTGCCGGTCAATGCGATCGACAAGCAAAGTCACCTGCATGTGGGTCTCGTCGGAACGATCATGATCCTCTTTGCGCTGTTTTTCTCGCTGCTCTTCGCGGGGCTCTACCTCTGGAACACGCAACCGATCTTTGCCGAGGCGACCCAGCGGCCCGCGCGCATCTTCGCCCTTCTCGCGCTCGGCCTGTCGGTCGTGGTCTTCGCGCTTAGCTGGATGGTCGGACGGGCCCACGCGCGCGCATCGCTCTGGATGACCGGAAGCCTCAATATCCTGCTGGCCGCCTGCCTGATCGGGCTAACCATGTGCTTTGGCCTTGCCCTCCTGCCCATCGACCCCTGGAGCACGGCTTTCGCCGCCGTCGGATGGGCGATCGGCGCCTATCTCACGGCCCTGATATCCGTGGCGCTCTTGTGGACGGTGTTCAACGCCCTGCGCAAGGCCGTGGGCGCCACCAAGCCCGGTCAGGGCCTGCCCGACATGCTGCTTGGCAGCTTCGGCAAAGCCACCGCCACCATGGCGCTGATCACCGCCATCGCCTTCCTGTTCGCGGGGACGCCACAATGACCACGAACCTCTTTCGCATCGCCACGCCCATTACGCTGTGGGCGATCCATTTCATCGCCATCTATGCGCTGATCTCGGCCGCTTGCTCGCCGCGCGGGTTGCTGGGGCCGGATACCATGGCTGCCGTCGCGGCGCTGGTGACCGGTACGATCGCGGTTGCGATCCTCGTGCTGCTGATCCTGTCCGGCCGCGGCATGAGGCGCGTCGGGCCCGACGGTCCGGAATTGCCGCTCGCGCAAGCGGCCTGGTGGTCGGCGCTGATCTCGTTCCTGGCGGTTCTTGCCAACGTCTGGCCCATTCTGCGCGTGTCGGGCTGTACGGGCTAAAAACAAGGAGAACACTATGGACACCTACGTCCCCTTCTGCGGCGCCCCGCCCATGCCAGCCGAGCTCTGGAGCCGCTGGACCCTTGACCCGTACCTGTTGTCCGGGCTCGCATTGGCCGGGCTCGCCGGATTTGTCCTTCTGAAGGACAAGGCACGCTTCGGGCTTGCCTGGGGCCTTGTCGGCCTGCTTTTCGTCTCGCCGCTCTGTGCGGCCTCCATTGCGCTTTTCTCGGCCCGCGTGGGCCAGCATATCCTGCTGACGCTCGTCGCCGCGCCGATCCTGGCCGCGGCTCTGCCAAGGATGCGCCTGCCCGCCCTGCCCTGCGCGATCCTGTTCGCGGTGCTGTTCTGGGTTTGGCACGCGCCCGGCCCCTATCAGGCCACGCTCGAGAGCGATCTGGGCTACTGGTCCATGCATCTGAGCCTTTTCGGGTCCGCCACCCTGCTCTTTGCGGCGATGCGCGCGCGCCCACACATGGCGCTCGGCGCCGCGGCGCTGACCGGCGCACAGCTGACGGTCTACGCCTCGATGCTGACCCTTGCACCCGTCGCCTGGCACGACTGGCACCTGGCCACGACCCTCAACTACGGGCTAACCGCCCTGGCCGATCAGCAACTCGCAGGAGCCCTGATGTGGGTGGCGGGCGGGGCGCTGTTCTTGACCTCCATCGCTTCCCTGGCCCTGCGGTTCTTCAAAGAGACACCGTCCGGGCCGGCCCCGACGCAAACCCGCTGACCCCCGCAAAAGGAGACCAGCCATGCAAGACGACCCCCGGTTTCAGATGTCCCGCCGCGACCTGCTTCAGCTGATCGGTGTCGCCGGCGGCGCCAGTGCCATGATGGGCGCAATGACCACGATGGGCCATAGCCTGCCCTCGCCCTATGACGGCCCACCGGCCCTCGAAGGCGCCCCCCAGGGCGAGAAGGTCCTCGTGCTCGGCGCTGGCCTTGCGGGCATGGTCGCGGCCTTTGAGTTGCGGCGCGCGGGCTACGAGGTCGAAATCCTCGAATACCAGAGCCGCGCGGGCGGCAGGTGCTGGACGCTCAAGGGCGGCGACAGCTTCCGTGAGCTTGGTGGATACGAGCAGACCTGCAACTTCAGCCAAGGCCAGTACATCAACATCGGCCCCTGGCGTATCCCGCACCACCACCGCGCGGTGCTCGATTACTGTCAGCGCCTCGGGGTGGAGCTTGAGATCTTCGTGCAGGAGGACCAGAACGCTTTCCTGCACTCCCCCGACGCGTTCGGCGGCAAGCCCCAGCGATACCACAACATCTGGGCCGATTACGTCGGCGGCATCACCGAGATGCTGGCCAAAAGCGTAAACCAGGGCGCCTTCGCCGACCAGATCACCGCCGAGGACGCCGAGATGCTGCTTGAAAGCCTCAAGTCCTTCGGCGTGCTCGACGGCCAGTACCGCTATACCGAGCGGCTCGAGGTCTCGAGCTATCGCGGCTACCCCAACTCCGGCGCGCCGGGCGGTGGGCTGCTCGACGCCGCCCCCACCCCGGAAAAGCCAATCGAGCTGAAAGACATCCTCGACAGCCGGTTCTGGCAGTACCTGCGCAATCATACGACCTATCGCCATCACGCACCGATGTTCCAGCCCAAGGGCGGAATGGAGGAGATCGCCCATGCCTTCGAACGCGAGGTCGGCGATCTGATCACCCACAACGCGCGGGTCACCAGGATCATGCAGGACAGCGCAGGCGTCACCGTCGACTGGACCGAAACCGGCGTCAGCGGCAAGGAGCATCGGTCGACCGCCGACTGGTGCGTCTGCACGATCCCCTTCACGGTGCTCAGCCAGATCGAAATCGATGTCGCCGCCGACATGCGCGCGGCCATGCGCGAGTTGCACTATCACGAGTCGGTCAAGGCCGGCTTCGAAATGAAGCGTCGCTTCTGGGAACAGGATCTCGCGATCTATGGCGGCATCACCCTGACCGACCTGCCGATCGCCGAGATCGGCTATCCCTCGAACGAAATGCACTCGACCGGACCGGGCGTGTTGCTGGCCGCGTATGTCTATGGGCCTCAGGCCTATGCCTACAACTCCATGTCGCCCGAAGAACGAATAGAGAGCATCCGCAACCAGTTGAAGATCATTCACCCCCAGGCAGCCGAGGAATTCAGCTCCGGTGTCGCGCTGAGCTGGCACCGTGTGCCCTGGATGCTGGGGTGCTATTCGAATTGGGACACCCGCGACGAAAGCTACCGTGCCGCGGCCCGGGTCGACCGGCGGATCGTCTGTGCGGGCGAACATCTGAGCTACCTGCCCGGTTGGCAGGAAGGCTCGATCCTGTCTTCGCTCGACGCGATCCGGCGCCTGAACGACGTGGCCGCCTCGGGCCTGTATTCCACGCAAGGAGGCAACCAATGAACCCGTTTCGTATCACGACACTGGCCGTCGGCTGCATCGTGGCCGCGACGGCGCTATTTGCCCAGGGCAATCCCGAACGACACGAGTCGACCGAGGCCCTTTCGGCAAGCACGGACGGCTTCCTCGTGAACAGCGGTGAAGAGATCTACATGGTCGCCTGCGCCGGCTGCCACCAGCCGCAGGGCCAGGGCGCTTTGGGCGCTGCACAATACCCGACCCTCGCGGCCAATCCGCGGCTGCAAAGCGCACGGTATCCGGCCTGGATCGTGGTGAACGGCATGGGTGCGATGCCCGCCTTCAACGATTGGCTGAGCAACGAGCAAATCGTCGAAGTCGTCACCTATATCCAGCAGAACCTCGGCAACCGCTATGACAGCAACCTGACACCCGAGGAGGTCCAGAACCTGCGCGACGCGCCAGCGCCATGACCCCTCAGCCCACCTCTTGCGGGTCGGCGGCGGTCCACCTGCCCGCGCGAACGGCATAGGCGATCAACAACGCCCCCCACAGCATCAGGTCCACGCCCAACACGACCCCCAGCACCCAGGTCGCGCTGAACGGCAGACCGAACCACAAGAGCAGCGCGACCGCAATGGACAGCACACCGGTGCCGATCATCCAGCCGCCCCCGTCGCGCACCATGCGCGCGCCGTAATAGACGCGCAGCACACCGCTCGCGGCAAACCACGCGATCACGAGCGTCGTGAGGGCGAAAATCCCCGCGATAGGCTGCAAAAAGATCATGATGCCGACGAGAATAGACAGCAGCGCCAAGGCAAAGGCAGCGGCCACGTGCCATCCTTCGTGACGGCGAAGCGCGGTAAACAATCCCGCGAGCCCGCTGGCGATAAGCGCCGCACCAGCCACGATTGCCGCCGTCAAGGTGCCCAGCAACGGCATGGCAATCGCAATGACCCCAGCAAGGATGGACACGCCGCCCACGATGTACAGAAGCCACCGGTTCGACCCGGCCTCGCGCCCGGCCACGAACGCCTTGCGTTCGGCGGCATTGGGCGTCTCGGTGGTGTGTTCGGTTGCACCATTGGACATGAGCAAGATCCCTCTCTGAATGAACAAGCGTCTCTTGGGCGAATGCCCAAACCGCCGCCCGGGTTCCAAAAGTGCCAGGTGTCCAGACTGACCGTTGGCCTGTTTGCTGATGAAATGGGGGGACACGCCTTAACGTGCAATCGCTCACCTGAACGGCGAAACAGGGGCGCGACCGATGCACGTGGGGGGCGGTCGCCGCGCTTGGACAGAAGAATTGTGGGAACACCAGCGTTCAGGACTGAGCGTCAGACGAGCGCATCCGGCACACCGGGCACCCATCGTCCAAACGCACGCGCCGGTTCAGGGTCATAGGGCACGAGAAAACCCTGCCGAGCCGAGGGCTTGGCTTGCAAATTGCGCATCGCTCGCTTGCGCCATTCCGAGACAGCAGTGTCAGGGGCGAGAAAAGCTTCGGGCGCATCCTCTCCATACCAATGGCTGAAGGTCCGCCTTTGCAGGTGGGCTACCATCTCGGGATCATCAAGCTCGAGCCCCGCCTCGGTATCCCAGGACAGGCTCCGCCCGTTGAGATTGGCCGAGGACACGATGGCCCGGGTGGTATCGAAGATCGCCAGCTTGGCATGCACGTAGATGATCGGCGATCCCGCAAGACAATCCCGCTTGCCGGTATCATAAGCCTCGGGCCGCACCGGCGCACAAAAGATGCAATCCTCGCCGAAGGCCTGCTGCACCCGGTCAAAGGCGCGTACCTGCTGAAACTCGCCGAACTTCGCATCGCTCGAGGTTGCGCCATCAAAAGCCACATCCTCCGGCGCCCCGGGCAGCACCACGATGAGGTCGAGCGATGGCGCCTCCCGCTTGCGCTTGGCCAGTGCGTCCGCAATGCGAATGTCGCGAAAGAACTGCGTTTCGAGATAAATCAGATCCTCCGACGATTCAATACGCGCCAGATGCGCTTCCAGCAGCGTATTGCGCACGGGTTTTGGTCCCAGAAACGGGGTCGTCACCCGGTGCCGCCGCGATACGGTCGTCAAAAGCTCGGTCGCCGGAGGCGGGTCCCCACGACCGGCGGTGACCTTCAGGAACTGTTCGACATGGCTCTGGGCTTCGCGGGCCAGCGCACCTCCCTCCACCATGAGCTGCACGTCGTGCCATGTCTCGTCGCGGCCGCGCTGATGATCGGGGTCGTCATAACGCCGCTCATCGAGGTCGAGCCCCCCGATATACACGGTCTTGCGGTCGAAGACGGCAAGCTTCTGGTGGTGCGTCACCGGCAACAGGTCCGCGGGCGGCCAACGCTTGGCACGGACAAACCCGTCGTCATCCTTCTCGACATGGCGCGCAAGACCCGGCAAATGCTCCAGCCGTCGGGCGCGCCGGTCGGGCGTATCCGCGTTCAGATCCTCGACCACCTCGGCCAGGCGGCGATAGACCCAAGGCCAGACAAGCACACGATGCGGGCGCCCCGCCCGGGCGGGATGCGCCGCACCCACCACGTCCAGACACGCCTGCGGGCCGGCGATTTCCGCCGCGGCCAGAAAGGCACGCATCGAATTCCATGTGTGATTGTGCAGGCGCGGGGCCATGATGGCATCGAAATCTGAGATCGCCATGTGGATCGCCACCCCACGGGACAGCGTGTGTTCGACCAGATCAAACCAGGTCTCGCCTATTGCCTTCGCGGCATCGCTGCGCAGTTTCGTGCGCAGGTCAAACACTCGAAAGCTCGCCCAGATCTCCGATGACGCTGCCAGAAAGGCACGTTCCAGCTCGGGAAATGCCTCGGCCGCCGTGATCAGCACCTGAATTCTGGCGTCGCTGTTCTCCGCCTGGTGCGAACGATCTTGTGACGTGAGCATTTGGTCGGTCCTTGGTCTTGATCATACGCGACGTTCCGATGATCAACCCCGCTGCGCCCAAAGGGTTCCGCCCAACGCGCGCCGGGCGGAACCAACCGCGGCTCCAGGTGTTTGTTGGTAATGACTTGCGTCGATAACCCCCCTTCCCCGAACCGCCCCGCCGCAAAGGCCACAGCATGAGCAGCCGCGACACCGACATGACCCAAGGGTCCGTGGGCGGCCTGCTCTGGCGCGTCAGTGCGCCAATGTCTCTCGGCATTCTGGGCGTCCTCATGGTGGGGCTCGCGGACGCCTTTTTTCTCGCGCGCGTGGGCGAGGTCGAACTGGCCGCTGTCGGCTTCGTCTATCCGGTCATCGTGGCCGTCAGCGCCTTTTCCATCGGGATGAGCGCGGGCGCGAACACCGTCCTGTCGCAAGCCATCGGCCGCACCGAAAGCGGCAACAGCCTGTCGTGCCGGGCCCTCCACGCGGTCGGTTTCGGCGCCCTGATCGGCCTCGGCGTCGGGTCCGCCCTCTGGCTGGTCGCGCCGGTCCTGTTCACGGCCCTCGGGGCCAGGGGCGAAGTACACGCGGCCATTCTGGCCTACCTGCCCTGGTGGGCCGCGAGCTTTCCGATCCTCGTGGTCACGATGATCCTGAACGCGGCGTTTCGCGCGGGGGGCGACGGGCTGACCCCATCGGCACTGATGGTTGCGACTGCGGTGGTCAACATCGCGATGACACCGCTCTTGGTGTTCGGCATCGGCACGATCGAGGGGCTGGGCATGGCCGGTGCCGGGATCGCGACCCTCGCGGCGCGCATGCTCGTTGGCGTTCTGGCACTGGGTATAGCCGTTCGGCGCGGCACGATCGCCTTCGGCGCGCACACCGCCAGGGGCTTCACCCGATCCGTGCGCGACATCGCCGCCATCGGCCTGCCCGCCGCCGCATCCCGGGCCGTCAATCCGGCGGGTATGGCGCTCGTGACGGCCGCCGCCGCGACACTGGGCGATGCGGCGGTCGCAGGCTTCGGCGCCGCTGCACGGGTGCAGGCCCTTTGCCTCGTGCCGTTCTTCGCACTGTCAACGGGCCTTGCGCCGATCATCGGCCAGGCCTGGGGCGCCGACATGCAGGGCCGCGCCCGCCATGCGCTGCGCCTTTCGGCAGGTTTCGCCTTGGGCTACGGCCTTTGCGCGGCAATAGTCCTCTGGATTCTGGCGGATCCTATCGCACAGCTGATGACCGACGACGGCACGGCCGCCTCCTATACCGCGCAATACCTGACCATCGTCGGGTGGAGCCTTGGGGGATACGGCCTGGTGGTGACGGTGAACGCGGCTCTGACCGCACGGTCGAAACCCGGATGGGCGCTAGGGCTCAGCCTGACGCGGATCGGCGTGATCTACGTGCCACTCGCATGGCTCGGTGCCCTCACCCTCGGCTTCACCGGCATCCTTCTGGCCGCGGTCGCGGCAAACGTCATCGCCGCATGGCTCGGGATGGTATTTGCCCAGGCCAACAGCCTCCTAGCTCTGCGCGCCTTGCCCATCCGCGCCCCCAGCGACCGGCTCGCACACCTCAGGAGGAACCGCCATGCCCGGGGATAAGCGCGAAGCCTGGACCAAACGTCTGGCCCGCCACCGGACCGGCCTTGCCGCCATGTCCTTTGCCGAGAGCACCGTGGTGCCGATCCCGTTGGAGACAATCGTCGCACCGCTCATGGTCGGCGAGCATCGTCATGCGACCACCATCGCGCTGGCGATCTGGCTCGGCTGCCTTGCCGGGGCGACGCTGTTCTTCGGCCTCGGCGTCTGGCTGGCAGAGCCTGTCGTCCTGCCGATCCTCGACTGGTTGGGGCTGAGATCCACGTTCGAAAGCATTCTGGACGATCTGGGGCGCGACGGTCTGTTCTGGACGATCTTTCTTGTGTCCTTCTCACCCGCCCCGATGCAGATCGCGACACTGGGGGCCGGGGCGGGCCATGGCAATTTCCTGATCTTCCTCGCCGCCATCGCCAGTTCGCGGGGGCTGCGCTATTTCGGACTCGCGGTCCTGGCCAAGTTGTTCGGCCCCAAGATCGCCGAATGGAACATCCCGACGGGCCGCCTCGTGCTGGGCGCCGTGATTATCGGCGGGACTATCTGGGGCACCCTGCAAATGCTCGGGCGTTGATCACTCATGGGCAGCCTCTTGTCTGCACCAGTTATAAAGAACCGGGACTGTTGCATTAATTTTGACAGGTTGATCTGCGCCTGCTAGATGCCGCCCGGTCATGCAACCACTGCGAACAGGCTGGCGATGAACGCGATCTCGCCTTTGACGCCGGGTTGTTTGTTGTGGATGTGGCCGCGTTTGATGGTTCGGATCGTTTCGCTGCCACTCAGGGTTGCCTTGGCGGTTCGCAAAGACCGAAAGCTCTGACGATACCCGAGCAGGCGCGTCATCGCCGCGTGATCGCTCTCGATCAGGTTGTTTCGCCATTTCCGGTCAGTGTGCCGGATGCTGTCGAAGTGCGGGTCATAGCGATGATTGATTTCCCGGATAACCCGCCGATAGGTGTGGGCTTTGTCAGTACAGATCGTGACTGGTCGATGCAGCCGGACCCGCTCGATGGCTTTGTTGAGGAAGGCCTTGGCCGCTTTCGCGTCCCGTCTGGCAGTCAGCCGGAAATTGACCATCTGACCGTTGGCATCCACCGCCCGCCAGAGGTAGCGCCATTTGCCGCCGACGCGGACGTAGGTTTCATCCACGTGCCAATCAACGCTGGTCCGGCGCAGATGCCGCTCGGTGCGCTTTGTAAGTTCCGGGCCAAACTTCTGGACCCAGCGATAAACCGTCGATCGATCAACAGTCACGCCGCGCTCGGCCAGCAGATCCACGACATCCTGGTAGGACAGGGGATAGCGCAGGTACCAGCGCACCACGCAAAGGATCATGTTTCGTGGGAAGCGATGGTGCTTGAATGGCGATTGGTGCGGCATGATGGTCCTCCAAAACGCCGAAACTCGCCAACCAAACCGAATAATGCAACAGTCCCTTCCAGAACGACCCCGACAGCAACCGCTCCGGCGAGGTCCAGCTTCTGCGCAGCCATGTACCGGATTCCAGCCGCAAGAATGAATGTGATGGCCAGAATGCCGGAATAGTTCTCCGTGAAGCTGAAGCTCCGGCTGAAGAGCTTGATGATCTGGACCAGAAGAACTGTGACCAGCGCCCAGAGACCAAGGAAGCGCGTGATCTTCGAATCCAGGATCGCGAGCGCCGTCGCCTTATGATCGCGCCCGTTGCCGCCGCCCTGTTTGTCAGGATTGCTGTCCGATTGCCTTTGCTCGGATGATGTCTTGCCGGTCTTCCGACCGTTGGGGCTCACATCGCTACTATCTGGATCGAACTCTGCCATCAATGCCCTGCGCTCCGAGTGTCTTAAACCTTCCTAACAGCTTAGATTGCGCTGGGGACTTGTCTTCGTTCGAGCACATCGGACATATGTAAGAGAGGTGGCAGGAGCGTGAGCGTGGGCAGGCGTCCGAGACGTAAACGGTCGCATCCGCTGTAGCTACAGCAAATTTCTAGGGAAACGATGTGCAAGCACAGGCGCCGACAACGTTCGACTTCTCGCCGTTGAACTGTCCATTTGAATTATATGTGCAAAGCTTTTCTGTCAGCATAAAGAAATTACACTCGGAACCATTCGGTATTACACCATTCGCCGGGCCATTCGTAGGGCAAGTCGAGTTGATCGCAGCGCTTGCAAGGGGCGCTGCATCGTCGCTTTCGTTCAGAGTCCCCTCACAGACGGCCCCTCTGGCTTCTAAAGCTTCAGGGGACATAGCGTCACCCTGAAGCTGTGCGCAACATCCCGATAACAAAAGGAAAGCACAAACGCTTTGTAAAGCCGGCCGACTAGCCCGAAAATCAAAGAAAATACTGAATCTTAGCTTTCGCACTTCGCGGTTACTTCCATCTCTATGGTCCAAACACCATCGTCGCAATCATTACTCAACTCCTTTACTTCTGTCACGCTGGGGAACGGACAAGATACGTTTTCCGCGCAAACTGCCTCTGTTTTCCTATTAATCTCACGTCTAAGAGCGCGAAACATTTTCTGTTGCTCGTCATCGGAGTAATTACCACAGTCCTCCACGCTCATTGAGTGCGATACGGAAACGGTAAAGCTTTCTCCACACTCAATGGTATCTTGCTCCTGGAGAAACTTGAGAAAAGCATTAGTATCTGTCATAAGTAACCTCGTCATTTTTCTTGAGTAGTTTTCCAAGCAAACAGCTCAGAGGGATATATCAGGAAGTCGCGGAACGCTATTCAAATGCTGGATCTCCTGAAAGAAGTAGATAAGGACCGACATTTTCTAGTCGCTCATTCAAATTGGGGGTCCATTCAAGCCCAGTCCCAGGGAAGTGCTTTGGATACTTCATGATACGTATTCTAAAGCGAGCAATGACAGCACGTATGATTGCCAAAAGGGGGGCAGTGAGAAATCCAGTTATCCACGAAATGAGATCGTTCGCCCACGAAGGCAGTCCAAGGAACCGAAGTCCAATTCCCGTTGTGAGAAGTCTGCCGTTTATGAAGACACCAGATGCTGGGAAGGTCGGAAAGGCTTGAACACCAAAATTCGGGATGGGGAATAGCTCGATTCCAACTCCGTAATCCTTCCACTGTCCAAACTTCTTGGGATCAATGTTGAAGTGCGATACTTTTAGTCCACCTCCGACGGCGACATCTGCCTCTAGTTGGACACCACCAGTAACAACCCCTGCTTTGGCATTTTCTACACGTAGCCACCATTCTGCTTCGGCTCTGATCAGACGATCAAGCTTCACACCGCATTTATCGCCCTCGCTTATACTAAGAAATTGTTTAGCTATGAGATCGAAAGGCCGGTCGTTGAAGAGTAGCTGAATATTCCGGTCGAAAGCCCGTACAGGTGCTTTGCTTGAGACCAGCGCTTCTTGTTTTGCGATCTCTTCGTAGCCCCTAGCTGTTTCATTGAGCCAGTTGACCGTAGGCGAAGCGTCTGGTGACCATAGCTTAAGTTCATCGTCGCTCAGTGCCCAAAACTCTTCTTCGGCCCGTTCGTGAAAATGCGCAACAAGGCTGGAGATTTCAGACTATAGAGCTGCCATGCCAGTCGGTTGCGCGGTAATGCGAGCGCCGACCACTAGATTGTCGTTGTGTATCGCCAAATAACCTGGCATCTATTGCGATGCCATCGGCTACCTCAATCGCTCGAGGCAACTCAAACTCAGCAATAAAATTTGCGATCTGTACAGCCAGAACCTGGTTGAGCAATAGGATAATCATTTTTTCCAGTTTAGCGCACCAGACGGGGTCGGATGGGTCGCCAAACGTAGCGGGTCGCTCAGGCTTCTGTTGAACTCCTAACGTTGATAATTTGGACGAAACTCTAGCGGCAATTGCTTCTTCAATGATCGCCATTCTTTGCGAGAAGCCTATTCGAACTGGTTCCATTGAGAGTTTGCCGTCATCTAGGCTGATGGCGGCCAGAGTAAGTAGGCTCCAATCAAAATCAACGGTTAGTAGAACATCATTACTCTTGCCATCAAATATCTTAACCTCAAAAATAACACTCTCGCATCCAAGAGAGACATTAGGTGGAGTTGTCAACACTTCATCGAGCTTCGTACTCTCAGGAACGCCCTTAATTTTAAGGTGTTGGAGCCAAAGGCGCTTGAAGCGGGCGCGCGATACTTGTCTGGAAAAATCAAAAGTTAGGGGCGTGTTCGCCTTGAAGGCAATCTCGATATCGTTGTCAAACTGAGTGAACCTTTGCTTGCCAGAATATAGGCTTGGATTAGCAGTGTGGTGACTAGTGGCAAATTTATTAAGGAAAGTTTCATTGATAGCGGCGGCTATATCAACCCCTTTGCTTTGCAAGTCATTGTAGTCAATGGACAATCTAGAGCTCCCTAGCAAAATATTAGATAACGGTGTGGTCCACAGAAGGTTAACGCACGTTAAAGTGGTGTGGCTAGATTTTTTTGAATGCCAAAAACGATCAGTTGCGCAACACTCCCCCGCCCCGCTGACATGCAGAGCGCCGCTGTCAGTGTGCGATCCCAACAAACAAACGGTCATCTACCGTAAAAGCAGCGCCCCCTGTGACCTTTACCACAATCTGGCGCAATTTCTTCAGCGGTAAGTGGCGTGCTGGGGGAGATATCTGGAAGAGAAGTAGAGCAGACGTTCGGGCGTGATGCCGCGAAAGTCTGGTCTGAGCCGATATTGTTGAAAAACTCTTCCTTGATCGACGCCCAATTGACTGATTCAATTCAGTTATTGAGCGGGAGAACTTACAATGATGGGGCCAAGGCAGGAAGCACAGGCGGCACTGTTTTACGAGTTTTCGCTGGAGGAGCATGTCCCGCAGGACCACCTTTTGAGATCGATTGATCGGCATCTCGATCTGAGCAGCATCCGGGGGCATTTGGCAGATTTCTATAGCCACACGGGGCGTCCATCTGTCGATCCTGAGCTGATGATCCGGATGCTGTTGGTCGGATACTGTTTTGGCATCCGGTCAGAGCGGCGGCTCTGCGAAGAGGTGCATCTGAACCTGGCATACAGATGGTTCTGCCGCCTTGAACTGACAGACCGCATCCCGGACCATTCGACATTTTCCAAGAACCGGCACGGCCGCTTCCGTGACAGTGACCTCTTGCGTCATGTGTTCGAGGCGACTGTTGCGCGCTGCATTGAAGAGGGTTTGGTCGGCGGCCAGGGCTTTGCGGTCGATGCCAGCCTGATCAGCGCGGATGTCCAGAAGCAGAACTCGAGCAATCCCGAAGGCTGGGCGGCCCGCGAGATTGATCCCACGGATGCGCCCCGCGCGGTGCGGGAGTATCTCGACACTTTGGACGATGAAGCCTTCGGTGCAGCGACAACAGCAAAACCCAAGTTCACCGCCCATGCCGATCCGGCCAGTCAATGGACGGCTGCGCGCAAAGGGCCTGCATTCTTTGCCTATTCTGACAACTACCTGATCGACACCGATCACGGGATTATCGTTGACGTGGACGCCAGCCGGTCGAACAAGACCGCCGAGGTCGGTGCCATGCGGAAGATGCTCGACCGGACCGAAGACCGGTTTGGCGTGAAGCCCGATTGGATCGCTGCTGACACCGCCTACGGATCGTCAGACAACCTGGTCTGGCTGGCACTCAAGCGCCAGATCCTCCCCTTCATCCCTGTCTTTGATAAAGGTGAACGGACCGACGGAACCTTCTCGCGGTCCGACTTCACGTGGGATGACGAGAACGATCGCTACATCTGCCCGAGTGGAAAGGAGATGCGCCACACATGGCGGACCTATTCCGATCCCGCGCGAAATGCACCAGCTTGGAAAGCCCGCAGATATCGGACGCGGAAGTCTGATTGCACGGGATGTGCGCTGAAGGCCAAATGCTGCCCCAACTCGGAGGTCCGTGCGATCCATCGCGAGAAATATGAGATCGTCCGAGACTTCGCCCGCCAATGCACCGCCTCAGAGTACAATCCAACTGCCCAGAGGCGGCGAAAGAAAGTAGAGATGCTCTTTGCCCACCTTAAACGCATCCTCGGCCTGGGCCGGCTCCGATTACGTGGCCCATGCGGCGTCCAAGACGAGTTTACCCTCGCAGCCACCGCCCAAAACCTTCGGAAACTAGCAAAACTCAAACCCATGGTGCCGGCCACAGAATGACAAGCGGCACCGTCTCAGATTGCCGAACAAAAATTAGGCCACAACCAACCCCAAAGTGCCAAATCGAAACGAGTTTTTCAACGGAATCAGCCCAGTGTAACCGGTGCTGCATCGACTACGAATGTCTGCTATCAACAGCAAGCCAAAAAACCTTCAACAACTGTTTGGGTTTTGAACGGGGTTTTTGGCGGCGTTGGACGAGGCGGTTTGCGCAGGTGCAAAAAACGAGCGTTTGTTGAGCGGCTAAACTCCCACTGGATACGGTGCATCACCTCTATATAATTCGCCGCCAACAGGACGCTGGCGGCGACGTGCATGACAATCTGGCTGGGGATGCGCTGCGCCAGCCGCATATTGGTGACAGGTCTTTCCGATATTACGCTTCCGGCGAACCTGTCACCCCTTATATTTCCTTTACCTTATCAAGAGGAACATAAAGATCACCGCCTTTGCGGAACTTCTCGGCCATTTTCGCCATGCCGTCCTTCTGCGCCTCGGCGCGGATATCGTGGCTGATCCGCATCGAGCAGAACTTCGGTCCGCACATGGAGCAGAAATGCGCGACCTTATGCGCCTCTTTCGGCAAGGTTTCGTCATGCATCGAGCGCGCGGTTTCGGGATCAAGCGAGAGGTTGAACTGATCCTCCCAGCGGAACTCGAACCGCGCGCGTGACAACGCGTCATCTCGGATCTGCGCTCCCGGATGCCCCTTGGCCAGATCGGCAGCATGAGCCGCAATCTTGTAGGTGATGACACCGATCTTCACATCGTCACGGTTAGGCAGACCTAGATGCTCTTTGGGAGTGACATAGCAAAGCATCGCCGTGCCGAACCAGCCTATCATCGCCGCACCAATACCGCTGGTAATGTGGTCATATCCCGGTGCGATATCCGTGGTAAGCGGCCCGAGCGTATAAAACGGCGCCTCGCCGCAGACCTCCAGCTGCTTGTCCATATTCTCCTTGATTTTGTGCATGGCTACATGGCCCGGTCCTTCGATCATCACCTGACAGTCATGCTTCCATGCGATCTGCGTCAGTTCGCCCAACGTCTCCAGTTCGGCGAATTGCGCCTCATCATTGGCGTCCGCGATAGAGCCGGGACGCAACCCATCCCCCAAAGAGAAGCTGACGTCATATGCCCGGGCAATTTCGCAGATCTCAGCGAAGTGCTCGTAAAGGAAACTTTCGCGGTGATGATGCAGGCACCATTTCGCCATGATCGAGCCGCCGCGCGATACAATCCCGGTCACCCGCTTTATCGTCATCGGGATCATATGCAGCCGCACGCCAGCATGAATGGTGAAGTAATCCACCCCCTGTTCAGCCTGTTCGATCAGCGTATCGCGGTACACCTCCCAGCTTAGGTCTTCGGCGATACCCTCGACCTTTTCCAGCGCCTGATAAAGCGGAACGGTGCCGATGGGTACGGCAGAATTGCGGATGATCCAGTCGCGGATGTTGTGAATATTGCGGCCCGTAGACAAGTCCATCACCGTATCCGCGCCCCAACGTGTGGCCCAGACCATCTTTTCCACCTCTTCCTCCATCGAGGAGGTGACGGCGGAGTTACCGATATTCGCGTTAATCTTGACCAGAAAATTACGCCCGATCCCCATCGGCTCGGCCTCGGGGTGGTTGATATTGGCGGGGATGATCGCACGGCCCCTGGCGACTTCTTCGCGCACGAAATCGGGAGTCACAAAATCGGGGATGGCCGCGCCCCAATCCTGGCCGTCACGTACCAGAGCCTCTTTCGCGGCCTTACGGCCAAGGTTCTCGCGGATGGCGACAAATTCCATCTCGGGTGTTATAATCCCGGCGCGGGCATAGGCCATCTGCGTGACCGCGCGTCCTGCCTTGGCTTGCAACGGCTTGTGGCGGACCGGGAATTCGGGCACCAGCCGGGCACCCTCAGCAAAGCCATTATCCTCGGGACGCACATGGCGACCCTCATAAAGCTCGATATCGTTGCGTGCGGCGATCCAGTCTGCCCGCAGGCGCGGCAGGCCACCGTTGATAGCGATTTTAGCGCTGGGATCAGTATAGGGGCCAGAGCTGTCATAGACCGTAACCGGCGGTTCGCCAGCCGAAGGGTGAAGATCAATCTCGCGCATAGGGACGCGAATTTGGGGATGCAGCGTTCCGGGCTGATAAACGCGCCGGGATGCCGGTAAGGGTCCAGTAGTAACGGTTGGTGTCAGATCTTTCATGAGTCAGTATCTCCGTGCTCATAGCAATGAGATCCAGCTCCGCCGTACTGAATGGAGAATAGCCACGCGATAAACGCCTGTAAAAAACAGGCAGGGCAATGCCGCACAGCCGAACACCATCCCTACGCCAGTATGAACTGGATCAGGTTCGTCGGGTCACTGCGCTATGCGTTGCCGCACCATCAGTTTCTCAGCCCCTTGTCGGGACCCCCCGGGTGAGAAAGGACTACGTTGTGCGCCAAGGGGGGCTTTGTCAACTGCTGTTCCCGTGGCGGTCTGACGGACCAGTTTTATCAGGCCTCAGGGGGTTTAAATGTAGCCAGAAATTAATGTCATCCGTAAGGGTGTGATTCAATATCAATATGGTAGCCGCTCACTTTTACCGGAAGTGAAGCAGCACAGCTCGTTCAAAAACCACCATTTGTTGAACGGTTTGCTGAACCAGACATTGGTGCGCCTGCAGCGAACGGCAAAAAAGTCCCGCGTTGTGTGAGTTCATGTGCAGCGCAGCGATCGGCAGCTATACCGCAGCCGAAGACGCATCGGCGCTCGGTGTCCGCTGCAAGACCCGATAGACGGTGGGCCTCGATACGTCGAACAGCTCTGCCAGATCGCTGATCGAGTAGTCACCCGTGTCATACATGCGGCGCAATTCTGCCTGACGACGATCCGATAGTTTTGGCTTTTTGCCCTTCAGTCGTCCCTTGGCGCGGGCGATGGCCATACCTTCCTTGGTGCGCATCCTGATCAGATCAGCCTCGAATTCGGCAAATGTGGCGAGGATGTTGAAGAACATCTTACCCATCGGATCGGTCGGGTCATGGACCGATGCGCCCAATGCCAGTTTCACCCCGCGCTTTTCCAGTTCATCAGCGATAGCCCGGGCGTCGGGAACCGACCGCGCCAGCCGGTCCAGTTTCGGCACGACAAGCGTGTCCCCTTCGCGGACTGCTGCGAGTGCCTGGGCCAGACCTGGCCGCTCCCGGTTCGTGCCGGTCAGGCCGTGATCGGTGTAGATCCGGTCTTCCGCGACATCGAGAGCGAGGAGCGCTGTCCGTTGCGCTGCGAGATCCTGTTTGTCGGTCGAGCAGCGGGCATAACCGACGCGGGTTTTGGTCATGATACATCCTTGGGCCAGAATTGGCCGAGCTTCGTCTTGATCGTGATCGTATGTAACGCAAAAGGCCCCTCCAATGATACTATAACCGGACCAGTCAAATGAGAATCGTTTTCCGTTGCAAACACTGGGAGCAGTTCGTTGATAATCCGGCGTCCGGTCACCGATCCCCTTACGGACAGTCTGACTGCGCTGCCCGAAGACCGACGCGCCGAGGCGTTGCGCCGGTTCAACATACTGCGCCAGCACCTGATCGACGAAGTCCCCCTGACGGAAGTTGCCCGTGTCAGTGGTATCCCACTGCGCACGCTGCAAAGGTGGACGTCCCGATATCAGCGCTTTGGGCTTGCCGGACTTGCAAGAGCACCGCGATCTGATGCCGGGCAACGGCGGCTATCATCTGAACTGGTCGAGCTGATTGAAGGGCTGGCCTTACACAAACCCCGTCTCTCTACCGCCGCAATCCACCGGCGCATCATCCCGATTGTAAAATCGCGTGACTGGCCTGTCCCTTCTTATGCCACGATACATTCAATCGTGAATAGTCTTGATCCCGCGCTTGTCACGCTCGCTCATGATGGCGCAGCCGCCTATCGTGACCGGTTCGAAATGATTCATCGTCATCGGGCCGAAAGGCCGAATGCTGTCTGGCAGACAGACCACACACAACTCGATCTAATCATCTTGGATACCAATGGTGCGCCGGTGCGGCCGTGGCTTACCATCGTGCTTGATGATCATTCCCGTGCAGTGGCTGGGTACGCCGTCTTTGTCGGCGCACCTTCTGCTATCCAGACCGCTCTTGCCCTGCGGCAAGCTATCTGGCGAAAGGATACGCCTTCCTGGCCGATTTGTGGCCTGCCGGATGTTTTATACACCGATCACGGCAGCGACTTCACCAGCAAGCACCTTGAGCAGGTCGCAGCTGACCTGCGCATTGAGCTTGTGTTTTCCACGGTTGGCCGGCCACAGGGGCGTGGCAAGATCGAGCGGTTTTTCGGTACCATCAACACTGAGCTGTTGCCTGAGTTACCGGGGGCTTTGTCGAACGGAAAACCAGCCTCCCCGCCACGCCTGTCGCTCGGCGAGTTGGAGGTTGCCGTAAAGACTTTCGTCACCGCAGTGTACAACGCGCGCAAGCATAGCGAAATCGATGTGCCACCTAATGAGGCTTGGCGGGGTGACGGCTGGCTACCTCGTATGCCGAACAGTCTGGAACAGCTCGATCTGCTACTGGTAATGGCCTTAAAAACCCGGCAGGTCCGCCGTGACGGCATTCGGTTTCAGGGCTTGCTCTACACCGATCCCACACTTGCAGCCTATGTCGGCAAAACGGTCAACATCCGCTATGACCCGCGCGACATTACCGAACTGCGCGTGTTCCACCGCGACCGGTTTTTGTGCCGCGCTGTCAGCGCCCATCATGCGCATCACACAATATCACTCAAGGATATCCAACAGGCCCGCACCGCCAGGCGGAAGGCTTTGCGCAACGAGATCACGGTAAAATCCAGACAGATCACCGAGTTTCTTCCCAAACCTGCGCCACCTCCAAGTCGTGAAAAGCAAAATCCCGTATCGCCTGACGCCCCGCGCCAAAAGCTGGTCCTGTATAAAACGGACAAGACGCCATGAGCCGCCAGACTCGCCGGACCGGTACTTTCCTCGTCACCCGCGAACATAAGCGGTTTGTCGAATTCGCGAACGCTGTGCGCCGCAACGCAACCATCGGCTTGTGTCATGGTCGGGCGGGCGTTGGCAAAACCTTGTCAGCCCGCCGCTATGCCAATTGGGACCTGATCGAACCGCTGATAACGACATGGGGTAGGCGTGAAGACTCGGACAAGAAAGTGTATGCAGCCTCGTCCCGCGCCCGTACCTTGTTCTATACACCGCCGGTGGGCGGCAGTATCTCGGCGCTGCGCAAGGACATTCAACCATTTATCATGCGACTATGCGTTTGCATTGACAGCTACGGGAACCCCAAGTGGGCGGAGCGACCTCTAACACCGCTTGGCCTGATAGAGTTGGTAATCATTGACGAAGCCGAACGCCTTACCATGACCGGCCTGGAGTTCCTGCGCGACCAGTTCGATCGCAGTGACGCTGGGCTGATCCTGATCGGTATGCCCGGCATTGAAAAACGGATGTCGCAATACCCGCAACTCTACAGCCGAATAGGTTTTGTGCATGAATACCCACCGCTTTCGAAGGATGAGATGCAATTCGTTTTGCAGCGGCAATGGAGGAAATGGGGCTTTGGCCAGGATGATGCAGATTTCACCGACGACCGTGTTGCTGCTGCCATCATCCGACTGACAGCTGGCAACTTCCGTCTTTTGCAACGCCTGTTCATGCAGATCGAACGCATCGCCCGCATCAACGAAATGGCCGCAATCACCGAAGATGTGGTAGAGGCCGCCGCTCAGACCCTCGTCATCGGAAACGCCAATTAACGCTCAAAAAAGACCGCCAAGTAGCGATCAAGTTCACAGCTACCGCAACCAAAAGGTGATCTGCGACATCACCCCGGCCTACGGGGTGCTCAACACGATCATCTACAAGGAGATGCAGCGCGTGGCCCCGGCGAAGTTCCTGTTCCTGATGCGCGACCCGGTGGACCGCCTGTGGTCCCAAGTGCGCATGGGCGTGGCCGCCCGGGCCAAGGCGCCAGAGGATCCCGCCGACTTCGAGGCGGCCTGTCTGGCCTGGGTGCGCGAGCGGCACCGCACCGACAAGATCGAGAATATCCACCGGGCCGATTACGCCCGCACCCTGGAGAAGCTCGAGAATGCCCTGCCGGTCGAGACCCGCGACACCCAGCTTCTGACGCTGTTTTTCGAGGATCTGTTCTGCCAGGCCAGCGCCGACCGGATCTGTGCCTTCCTGGGGATCGCGCCGGTGACGGCCGCGCCGGACAAGGTGGCCAATCCCGGTCGGCCCTTGCGCCTGCCCGAAGAGGCCGAGGCCCGGCTCTATGACGGGCTGCGGGCGCAATATGCCTTTGCCGAGGCCCGGTTCGGGCGCGCGGGCCTGCCGGCGGTGTGGCGCGACCGGATGGCTCGGCTGGAGTGCGTCCCCCCGCCGCGCCGCTGATCGCCGCGGTAGGGCAGGGGCTAAGGCCCTTGCAAGGGCCTTAGCCCTGTGGCGCTCAGATCACCTCGATCAGGCCTTCGAGCTGGGTGAGGTTAGTCACCCCCTGCAGGTCGATCCGGTTGGCCGCGTCGAACACGATCTGGGTCGAGGGCCCGATCGCTTCGGCGAACTGGTCGAGCACTTGCGCGCCGGTGAGCCCGGCGATGCCGAGCGCATCCCCGTCGATCTCGATCCGGTCCACGATCAGCGACATGTCGGTGATCGTGTCCACCCCGCCCTCGAAGACGAACACATCCGCGCCGGAGCCGCCCACGAGGATATCATTGCCCGCCCCGCCACTGAGCCGGTCACCGCCCTGACCGCCGCGCAGCTCGTCATCTCCGACCCCGCCGATCAGCGTATCGGCCCCGGTTTCACCGCGCAGGATATCGTCGCCATCGCCCCCCCGCAGCGTATCGGCCCCCTGGCCGCCAAAGAGCGCGTCCATACCGGCGCCCCCTTCGAGCAGATCATTGCCGGCATTGCCCAGAAGCGTGTCGTCCCCATCCTCGCCGAAAAGCGCGTCGAAGCCTTCGGAGGCCACGATCTCGTCGTTGCCCACCCCGCCGCGGAGGGTATCGGCTCCGATGCCGCCCTCGATCCGGTCGTCGCCAGCGCCGCCCTCGATCGTGTCATTACCGGCATTGCCCCTGAGCAGGTCATCTCCGGCATCGCCGAAGATTTCGTCGAAGCCCTCGGCGCCCGAGATGTCGTCGTCGTCATCGCCGCCATGGAGCATGTCGCGCCCGATGCCGCCCTCGATCCGGTCGGCCCCGGCGCCGCCGGCGATGAAGTCGTTGCCGGCATTGCCCTTGAGCAGGTCATCGCCAGCGCCGCCATCGACCTCGTCGAACCCGTCCCCGGCGATGATCGTATCATTGCCGCCATCCCCGTTCAGGACATCGGACCCGACCCCGCCATTGATGGTGTCATTGCCGGCCCCGCCATCGATCAGATCGAAACCGCCGCGGGCGTTGATGTCATCATCCCCGTCGCCCCCGTTGACCTGATCGCGCGCAGTGCTGCCCTGGATCGTGTCGTCATGGTGCGAGGCAAAGATGCTCTCGATGTTCAGCAGCGTATCGGTGCCGTCGGCCCCGGTCACCGATCCGTTTTGCAGGTTGATCTGCACCGCGCCGGAGGCATTGAGGTAATAGACCTCGTCGAACCCGCCGCGCCCGTCGATCACGTCGTTGCCGCCATAGCCCTGGAAACCTTCGTACTCGGCCCGGTCGGTGCCGGTGATCACGTCATCGTCCTGGCTGCCGCCGAAGACATCGGCGAAGGTGAAGCTGTCGTTGACCAGCCCGGCGGTGCCGCTGACCACGGTGCCGGAGCCGTTGACCCCCACGGTGATGGTGAGCCCGCTCACGCCCGAGACGTCGAAATAGGCCAGGTTGATGCCGCCACCCTGGGCATAGAGCGTGGCCGAGCCCAGCACCGTGTCCGACCCGAGACCCGGCCGGATGCGATCGCCGAAGCCCTCGGAGGCGAGATCCCCGGCGGAGGCGTCGATCACGTCGTCGCCCGCGCCCGCATTGACCGTGTCGCGGCCAAGTCCGGTGGTGATGTCGTCCGCGCCACCGCCGGTGGTGATGATGTTGGCCGCGTCCGAGCCGATGACGGTCGCGTCCCAGTCCCCGGTCAGGGTGAAGTTCTCGGTCCCCACCAGGGTATCGGCCGCGCCGGGGCCTTCGCCCGCGATGGTCTGCGAGCCCGCCAGCGGGTCGAGATCCACGGTGATCTGGTCCGGCCCGAGGCCGGTGACATCGGTGACCAGCGTATCGGACCCTTCGCCGCCATCGATCTCGTCGGTGCCGAGCCCGGCGTGGATCTCGTCATCGCCATCGCCGCCCCTGAGGACATCGTCCGCGTCCGTGCCGATCAGGAGGTCGTCGCCATCCTCGCCGTCGAAGCGGACCCCGGTGCTGCCTGTGGCCTCCATGACATCGTCGCTTTGCGAGCCGACGATCTCATCGATATCGGTGAAGGTGTCGAGATTGCCCCAGCTGTCCTCGACCGTGCCGGCGCCATCGGCGAAAGTTGCGATGATTCCACCCGCGCCGCCATAGGCCTCGTCCGTGTCGTAGAATAGCACGTCGAAGCCGCCGCCACCGTCAAAGTCATCCGCACCGTCAAGACCGACCCAGCCCTCGAAATCGGCATTGTTCGAGCCGGTGAAGGTGTCGCCGTCCCGGGAGCCTTCGAAGTAATGGGCGAAGGTGAAGGTATCATCCACCTGGCCCGGCGTGCCGCTGACCGTGGTGCCGGTGCCGTTTGCGCCCACGGTGATCGTGACCCCGCCGATGCCCGCGAGGTCCGCGTAGGAGATGTCGATCCCTTCGCCCGCGGCGAAGAGGGCCGCATGGCCGATGATCGTGTTCGAGCCCAGACCCGCGCGGATATAATCCCCGAAGCCCTGGGTGCTCGCGGCGCCCGTGGAGGCGTCGAGCGTGTCGTCGCCATCGCCGCCGGCCAGGAAATCGCGCCCGTCGCCGCCGATCAGGGTGTCGTTGCCGTCATTTCCGATCAGCTCGTCATCGCCGCCATTGCCGGTGATCTCGTCATTGCCGTCACCGCCATTGAAGATCTCGCGCTCATTGGTGCCGGTGAGCCGCGTCTCGAGGTCGCCCTCGACCAGGATCTCTTCCACATCCGCGACGAAATCCGAGTTGAACGGGTTGCCAAAGACCCCGGCATAGCCGGTGATCAGGTTCAGCTCGTAGATGAAATCGCCCGGGTTGAACCCGGTCAGGTCGACGAAATAGGTGTCCCAGCCTTCGCCACCATCCACCGTGGCCACGCCCGAGCCGCCAATGTCGATGAAATCGTCCCCGTCGCCCCCATTGATCACGTCGTTGCCGCCGCCGCCATTTAGGTAGTCGTCGCCGTCGCCGCCTTCGAGCGTGTCGTCGCCCGCCTCGCCATAGAGCTCGTCATCGCCCGCGTCGCCATAGAGGCCGTCATTGCCCTCGCCGCCAAACAGCAGGTCGTTGCCATCCCCGCCATTGAGCGTGTCGTCCCCATCGCCGCCATCAAGCTCGTCATCGCCGCCATTGCCCTCGAGCAGATCATTGCCGGCGTCGGATTCGAGGAAGTTGTCCCCGTCATCCCCGATCAGGGTCATGTTGAAATTGCCCTCGAGTGAGACCGCCTCGATATTCTCCAGGATGTCGAATAGGGCGGGATCCTCGGAAGGATCAAAGAACTTGCCTTCTGTCAGGTCGACCACCGGGGTCCAGGAGAAATCCTCGAAGTCCTGCCCGATGTCCCGGAAGAACAGGTCCCAACCCGCGCCACCATTGAGGTAGTCAAAGCCGCGCCCGTCGCTGAGCTGGTCGTCGCCTGCGCCCGCGAGGATCGTGTCGTTGCCTGCGTCGCCCTCGAGCCGATCCTCGCCCAGCCTGCCCTTGAGGAAGTCGTCGCCGTCCTCGCCCTCGAGCCGCGCGCCTACATTGCTGGTGGCCAGTACGTCGTTGAAGTCCGAGCCGCGGACGCGGTCGATCTCACCGTCATCGGTGATGATCGTGTCCTCGTCGCCGAAGCCGTCGATGGCGAAGTTTGCCGCCAGGTCCACATAGACCCCGTGGAGCGCGCCGAAATCGTCGTCCTCCCGGTAGCGCAGGGTCTCGTAGGCCGCCCCGGCGAAGAACACGTCCTCGCCCGCCAGGCCCACATACTGGATGAAGTCCTGGAAATCCGAGCCGACAAAGACGTCCTCGTCCATGGTACCGATGACCCGGTCGATGCTGACAACCGTGTCGGTATCGCCAAAGGTGTCGACGATCAGCCCGGTACCCATATCGGCGAAGATGCCTGCCTCGCCGGTCTCGTTGGCGTAGATCAGCGTGTCGAAATCCTCGTCGTCCTCGGTCTCGCCCGGGCCGCCATCGATGAAATCATTGCCCGCGCCGCCAATGAAGATGTCGTCGCCCCCCTCGCCGTGGAAGATGTTGTCGGTCTCGTCCCCAACAAAGATATCCTGGAACCGGGTGCCGCCGACAAACTCGATCCCCTCGAACATGTCGAACCCGTCCCAGGGATCGGTGGCCGTGCCGTTGCCGCCGCCAGTGAACTCGACAAAAATGCCCCGGAAGGCAGGGCCTGCCGCATCATCGTCGTCCTCGGCCTGTTCGCCGTAATCGAGGAAATCGAACGGGTTGGAGGACCCGATGAACATATCGTTGCCGGACCCGGCGATGAAGGTCGTCGCGGTCAGGCCGGACTGGGCGGCGACCACCTTGTCGTCCCCGGCCAGGTCATAAGCGAAGGTCAGCCCGTCGGCATTGTCGCCCAGATAGGCCACGTCGTGGAACTGGCTGAGTTCGAAGGCCTCGATGTCGGTCAACCCGTCGACGCCCTCGAACCCGCCGAAGCCTTTGAGAACCTGGAAGGGGCCGACCTCGGCCTCCTCCCCGTTCCAGTCATCGATCACCGTGGCTCCGGTGTTGTTGACAAAGACCGGGCCACTGCCCTCGTAGTTCATGACGTCGAAGCCGGTCCCGCCATCGATGAGGTCGAAGCCGAAGCTGACGTTGATGAAGTCGTCGCCCGCCAGCGCCCGGATATCGTCGTCGAGATCTGTGCCGAAGATGTCCTCGCCCGGGGGCAGGTCGGAATTGTCGTCGCCTTCCGTGCCGAGGATGATGTTGCCGGGCGCATCGGCCACCACCACCCCGAAGAGATCCGCCAGCGCGATGTCGGTCTCCGGCGCGAAGGGGCCGGAAGAGGGGACATCGACCGCGGTGACACTGTCGTCGAAATCCTCCCAGTCCTGAACGGTCTGGAAGTCGGGCAGGGGGTGCCCGTCCAGGTAGAAGATATAGTCGAAACTCACGAAGAAATTGTCCGGATCGAAGCCGAACAGGGCAAGCACCGTGGTCTCGCGGGTGACGTTGCCCGCGTCCTGCCAGGTGACGTCGAGAAACAGCTCTCCGGCGATCTCGATATCGGGATTTCCATTGAAGATGGCACCGAGGATCTGACCGCTGTCGAGGGTCAAGATGAACGGTGTGTCCGGATCGCCGGTTTCCTCGACCGTGTAGCTGAAGACCGCATCCTCGGGGGCGGTGAACACCACCTCGGCGGGGATCACATCGTCGGCCTCGCCGAAACCGACATTATCGTCATAGACGATCATGGTGCCTTGCAGGGTAAAGGTCTTGGTAGGGCCGAGCAGGCTCGGCAGGTCCTCGATCACGATATCGGCGCCGGGCGCGAAGGGTCCCGACGTGGGGGGTGCGATGCTGAGGATGGTGTCGTCGAAAGCCTCCCAGTCCTGCACGGTCCGCAACTCGGGCAGGGGGGCACCGCCCAGGTAGAAGATGTAATCGGTGTCCACCCCGAATTCCGGGCTGTCCTCGACATAGAGAACCAGAACCGTTGTCTCTCGGGTTATGGGCCCATCCCGCCAGCGCAGGTTCAGGATGAACTCCTCCTCGCTGTCCAGCGGCTCCCCGGACAGCCGGGCGCCGATGATCTCACTGGTGTCCAGAACGGCCCGGGGCGGTGCACCCGGCTCGGGCGGCGTGCCCAGCTCGTAGCTGAACGTCGCCCCGTCCGACCCGGTGAGTTGCAGGATGGCGCTGCCAAGATTGATCGGAAGATCAGAGCCCACGAAAGCGTCATAGGTCACGGCAATGCCGCGCACATTATAGGTTGTCATGGGAATCTCCTTCTGGGGAATCTCGAATACAGGCACCACACAAGATCATGTGCCGAGAGAATAAAGAAATTACTGAATTGCGGTCAAATGAGTCCCGGAGACAGGGCAGAGCGGTATCCGGCGGGCATGCTCAGAAGATATCGATCAGGTCCGCCAGCCGGGTGAGGTTGAACACCCCCTCCAGATCGAGCCCGTCGCCCGTCTCGAAGCGCAGCTGAACCCCCTCCGCGTCCCGTTGGGAGAACCGCTCCAGCACGGTCGCCCCGTCCAGCCCTGCGATCCCCAGCGCCGCGCCGTCCAGCGCCAGCCGGTCCACCATGAGCGAGAAATCCGTGATCACGTCGGTGCCTGCATCGAAGACGAACACATCCGCCCCAATCCCGCCGGTCAGGACATCGTTGCCCGCCTCGCCGGCCAGCCGGTCATTGCCCTCACCGCCCTGCAGAGTGTCATTGCCCGCCCCACCGAAGAGCTCGTCGAACCCGGTCTGGCCGCGGATCAGGTCGTTGCCTGCGCCGCCGCGGAGCACATCGATCCCCTGGCCACCCTGCAGGGTGTCATCGCCCGCGCCGCCCTCGATCAGGTCGTTACCCGCATTGCCCGACAGGCTGTCATCGCCCGCGCCGCCAAAGAGGCTGTCGAACCCTTCCAGTCCGGTCAGGATGTCATTGCCGTCACCGCCGTCGAGCCAGTCGAACCCGACCCCGCCATTCAACGTGTCATTGCCCGCATCCCCGAACAGCCAATCATTGGCATCGCCACCTTCTAGCTGATCTGCGCCGTCGCCCCCCTCCAGAGTGTCGCTGCCGCCCAGGCCCCAGAGGATGTCGTCGCCGATCTCGCCCAACAGGTGATCGTTGCCCTGGCCCCCGGTCAGCCAGTCATGGCCCGAACCACCGCGGATCAGATCATTGCCTGCATTGCCCTCCAGGAAGTCGTTGCCGCTCTGGCCCAGCAGGGTGTCGTGGCCAGCATTGCCAAACAACAGATCGTCATCGGCCCCGCCCTCCAGGGTGTCCGCGCCGATCCCACCTTCGATCCAGTCGTCACCGCCGTGACCCATTAGCCGATCATTGCCAGCCCGGCCGCGCAAGATGTTGACCCCGGCATTTCCCTCCAGCAACTCCTCGAGAGAGCTACCCTGGAACGACTCCTGCAACACCGTCGGCAAGATCGGCACCCGGCTGAGCTCCAGCATGTCGAGCCCGGCAAGCACGCCCGGATCAAGCGGCGCACCGTCCACGCTGCGCAGCACCAAGGTTTCATCGCGATAGGTGATCCGGGCCCCGTCTTCGATGGCGGCAATAGAAAGTTGCATGGTGCTGCGCAGCATCTCCCAGCCAGACAGGTCGAGCCGGTCCTCATCTGGATTGAAACCGACAATCTCGTCCAGAGCGCCATCGGCAACAAGAACGAAAATATCGGCCCCCGCGCTTCCAACCATCCGGTCCGCGCCCGCCCCATCGACCAGCAGGTTACGCCCGGCTCCGGCGCGCACATTCTCATCCGTGCCATTGCCCGTGATGTTGTAATGGTCGTTGCCATGAACCGCGTTGGCTTGGAATGCGCGCGGCATTGGGGCTCCTGCCTGTTCGAATACTGCAGGCACTGTGTCGGGCAATGGCACTTCCCGGGAATTCAGCAGCCAAATGCTCGGCAGGAACGTGCGATCCAAGGACGTGCCGCCGGAGCTGTGGAGTATCAGCACCTCGTTGCCATGGAGCAAACGCGCACCCGTGGAAGTTGCTTCGAAAGTAATTTGCGACGTCGCTCGCAATGTCGTCCATGCAGATAGATCAAGCTGGTCCTCTTCGGGGTTGAAATCCCAAATCACGTCTTCCAGACCATCGGCAGCCAGCACGAACAGATCCGCGCCGGTGCCACCACGCAAATCGTCCCGACCGTCACCGTCGTGGAGGATATCTGCGCCATCCCCACCCTGCAGATCATCGTCGCCAGCCTCACCCAACAGCGTGTCGTCGCCTGCGCCGCCGCGCAGAATGTCACCGCCATTTGCGCCAAACAACATGTCCGTTCCGGCGTTGCCCTCCAGGGTGTCGCTTCCACCCCCGCCTTGAAGAGCATCACCTGCGTCACTTCCCCAAAGATGGAGATTTCCTTTACCAGGAGATTGCTTTGACGCGATAACTCGCACGAGTTCGTAATTCTGAGACAGATTTACCGTAAACCCCTCATCCCAATGTTGAATACTGTGCCGCGTGGCAAGCACGGACGTTTCATCAAGCGTGTCGGAAAAGTTGAAGACGGGATCATCGACCGTAATTTGCTCGCTCCACGCAAAACCGATGACATCCGGATCGCCGATATAATCCGACAGGATTATTTCAACTTCCATCTCGACATCGGTCTCGGCCATTTCGAAACGATTTGCCGCAATGAACATGACGTATTTACTGTCATCCTCGAAGAGGAAAACCCGATATGGCGTTGGATCATTTTCTCCATCGATATCCGACCTGAAATATCCTGCGCGGATCTGGTTGCCATCGGCATCTTTGGTAATGTCATGGGACAGCGTCGTTCCGATCAGGCTCTCGTGGACAAGCCGTATCACTTCCGCTTTGGGCGTGTAATTGAGAGATCCGTCCCTGTTCACGGAAGATGTTTCGTTCGGGTGAGCTTCTGAGACGGCAACACCCCAATGAGAGGCTTTATCGACCCCAAGAAGGCTGAAGTTCGCAAACATTTCAACAACTGCACTCAGTTCCTTCATGCCGTAATCGTCGGCAATCGGATCCGGCTCCTTCACATTTCCGTCTTGATCCCTTACGGTTGGTGTTCCCGTATTCCAGGCAGAGACATAATGATCGAGACTGCGCTCATCCTTACCGGTCTTTTCAAGCCATTCATCGAAATATTGCTTGGACGCATCGTTCAGCCCTGCCCACCCCTTGTCCCATGAAAGACCGTGGTTCTTGTTGAGCTCATGATTGCGGACAGCATCGATATGGTGACTGAAATCGTCATCGATCTGTGCAATCACGATCTGGTTCATGCTCTGGTTCTGACTGATACCCATTTGAATCGCTATATCGACTGGATCGTCCATCGCATAGTCGCCCAGAATCTTGTCATAGGCCGCGAGGAACGTATTGGCTATTTGCCCATACTTATCTTGGTTTTCTCCAAAATGAAGAGACGCCTCATTCCCGATTTCAAGCGTAAAATTCGCAGGAACCTTGCCCCAGGCCTTCTCTACCAAGAGCTTCTCCAAGAAATCGTAATATTCTTGAAATGCAAGGTCAAGATTGGGCGATTCCATCATTCCATTCTTAATAGGATCAGTGTAGCAAAGTGTAGGAATGATTATTGAAACTCCGAGATCCTCTTCTACAGCGACGCTTAATATCTCGGAAAGCCCTGCAGGGATTGCGCCAGTACCCGATTGATTCTCCAGGAGATTGTCTGCTGTCAGGTCATAATAATTTTCATCGCCCGCATTCCTGAATCCGATCTCTGACAGGGTTCCTCCAGGCCATCGGATCGATTCAATCCCGGTATAGTTCGTGATTTCTATGAAGTTTTCGAGACTTACGCGGTTTGGCATATTTCCTGTGTAGATCATACCAAAGTGGTCTGCGGTAATTTCGGAAAATTGAGCCATGTGGTTTCCTCGGCGCGAAGATTATCTCTTCGCGGATCCACACGGCTTGAGAGGCGCTTTCTTTTGGTGTCTCTGTGTCTATTTCGGAAAAATTTATTCTTTTCCGGAGCTGGCCTTGCAGCCAGCAGGCAACCCATGCAGCGTGGCTGGGTGCCGAGCGGAAGACCTCGGGCTATTGGCCCTCGGGTATGGTCTGCATCGACATGTCCGCCTCTGCATACAGGCCGCCGGAGCGTTTCCTCGAGAAGGTGATCCGGCTATGCTTCGAAAAATGGGAACCTGGCGGTTTCCCCGGCAGGTTCGGGTAAGGTCCTCGTGTCAGCACGGCACTGTGCCGGGCTGTATGCTGCCCGGACAGTACACCCGTGGCCGACTGCCGCGCGGGAAACCGCATCCAAGAGAGGGTTCATGCTGCGTCTGGTCGCTGTTCTTCTGCTCTGTCTCACCGGCCTCGCCCAGGCGCAGGCGCCTCCGGCGCCGGACCCCGGAAACGATCGGGTCTACCGCCCCGGGCTCAGCGCGATCTGTGCCCTGGGTCAGCGCCAGAGCGCGGGCTGTGCCGCGATCCGCGCCCGCGAGATCCTCGACGCCGCCGCCCCGCCCTGGTCGGCCATCGGAAGGGTGAATTTCGGCGGGCTGAGCCAACGCAGCCATTGCACCGGCACGCTGGTGGCCGAGGACCGGGTGCTGACCGCCGCCCATTGCCTCTACAACGCCGCGCGCAAACGCTGGCTGCCGCCCGAAAGCCTGCGCTTCGTGGCGGGATACCAGCGCAGCACCGGGATCGGCGTGGCGGGGGTGACGGGATATGTGCTCGACCCGGTCCACGATCCCGACAGCCCGGTCTTTCACGGGGCGGTGGCCACGGACTGGGCCGTGCTGGTGCTGGACGCGCCCCTCGGGGCCACGGTCGGCACGCTGCCGCTGGCCGGGCCCGAGGCCGCGGGCGAAATCACGCTGGCCGGCTATGCGGGCCTGCGCCCCCATGTGCTGAGCCGCGCCCGGGCCTGTCCGCTCGAAAGTGCACGGGCGGGCGGGGCGGAAATCCTCGCAACCTCCTGTGCCGCCATGCAAGGCGACAGCGGTGCGCCGCTTCTGGTCATGACCCCCACCGGCCCTGCCATCCGCGGCGTCCTGTCGGCGGTGACCACCACCCCGGACGGCCCCCGGGCCCTGGCGATCCCGATCGACACCCTTCCCGTCACGCCCTGAGTCCGACCGGTCGGAGCCGACCCGGGCGGAGCAGAGACCCCGAAAAAGCCCCGAAAAGACCCTGTTTTCGATGCGGCGCGGCACCCGACCGCCCCAGCTCCAAGCAGGTATCGAACACGGGGGACGCCATCACGCGAAGCCCCCCAAGCGGGCGGGGCACGGGGATGTCCGGTGCGTTCGAGGGGCCTGCAATCCGGGCCGGGCCACCGACCTGCGCCGCGGCAGCGATCTTGCGGGCCAAGTTGCGTGTCGGCGGCACCCGTGGCAGGATCGCACCCCGAGACAACCCATTGGTTGCCGACAGGCGTGGCCCTGCGGGCGTGCTCCCACCCGGTTCCGAAAGCCTGTCAGGTAATCAAGGTTATGTTAAATTTCAGAAAATCTTGCGGGCACGCCAACACCCGGTCAGGGATCTGCGGCCCGCGCAAATTCCCATGAAAAGACCCTATATCTCGGCCATTTCGCCCCTGCCCGGCGACGACGCCACCCGGGCGCCGGAGGCGTTCCTCGACGCGACCGGGCAGAATACCGGCAACCTGATCTTCTCGGCCGCCCTGCGGCGGCTGGTGCGGGGCGCAGACTTCGACATCACCGGGCCGGAAGCCTTCGCACGCCTGCGCGAGACCTGTGACGGCGTGGTGATCGCGGCGGCGAACTGGCTGCAGCCCGGGCGGGATCTCGGCGAGATGGCCGCGCTGATCGAACAGGTGGACAAGCCCACGGTGCTGGTGGGCCTCGGCGCCCAGGCCCAGGACGGGCGCATTCCCGAACTGCCCGCGGGCACACGGCGGCTGCTGGCGGTGGTCTCCGAGCGCAGCGGCGCGATCTCGGTCCGGGGCGATTTCAGCGCCGAGGTGCTGGACCATTACGGCATCTCCAACGTGACGGTGACCGGATGCCCCTCGCTGCTCTATCACCTGGACCGGCCGGCGGCGATCGCGCGCGCGCCGGGCGACGGCCCCTTGCGGCTGGGCCTGAACGGGCTGCTGCCGCCGCAGCGCGACGGCCCCCGGATGGACCTCGCCCGCTTCATGCTGGGTGAGACGCGGCGATTGGGGGCCGCGTACGTGGCCCAGACCGAACTGCCCCTGGTCCGGCTGGCCCGCGGGACCGCGCAGGAGGCCGACTGGCCGCACCTGGCCCGAGCCCTGGATGTGGATCTGACCCTGGACGGGCCCAACCGGGCCGAGGCCGCGGCCTGGGCGGCGCGGCGTCTGCGCATCTTCGGCAACGCGCCGGACTGGATCGACTGGGCCCGTGGCAGAGACCTGGTGATCGGCACCCGGCTGCACGGGGTCATCGCGCCGCTGCTGGCGGGCACGCCCGCGCTGCTGCTGACCCATGACAGCCGCACGCAGGAAATGGCCCGCCAGGCGGGGCTTCCGGCCCTGCCCTTCGCGCAGGTCCGCCAGGCCGGCCGGATCGATCCGCGCGCCCTGTGGGCCCGGGTCGATCCGGACCGGTTCAACACCCGGCAAAGAGCCTATTTCAGCGCCTTTTGCCGGTTCTTCGACGCGGTGGGCATTCCCCATCGCCTGCAGCCGCCACAAACCACCACCCCGCCGACATCCTCCGGCACGCCCCCGCCCCGACACGGCCCCGCCCATTGACCCAGCCGCGCCCCCCCGGCAGAAGGGCAGCATCCCCACTGCGTTGACCCCCGAAGGCTTTCATGACCCAGACCATCCTTCTGACCGGCGGCGCGGGCTATATCGGCTCGCACACCTACGTGGCGCTGAAGGCGGCCGGGTTCGAGGTGGTGATCCTGGACGATTTCTCCAATGCCGCCCGCGATGTGCCCGACCGGCTGGAGCTGATCACCGGCGCGCCGGTGCGGCTTTATGAAGGCTCGGTTCTGGACCGGGGCCTGCTGGCGCGGCTCTTCACCGAGACCCGGATCGACGCGGTGGTCCATTTCGCCGCGCGCAAGGCGGTGGGCGAAAGCGTGGCGATGCCGCTGGCGTATTTCGAGACCAACTGCACGGGCCTCGTGGGCCTGTTGCAGGAAATGGAGGCCGCTTGCGTCCACCGGCTGGTGTTTTCCTCCTCGGCCACGGTCTACGGCATCCCCGATGTCACCCCGACGCCCGAGACCGCGCCCCACCGGCACATGAACCCCTACGGGCTGACCAAGATCACCGGGGAGCTGATCCTCGACGCGCTCGCGACGTCGGACCCGAAATGGGCCTTCGGCACCTTGCGCTATTTCAACCCCGCGGGCGCGCACGGCTCGGCGCTGATCGGGGAGGATCCGTCGGACATCCCCAACAACCTGATGCCCTACATCGCCCAGGTCGCCATGGGCCAGCGCCCCCATCTGCAGGTCTTCGGCGATGACTATCCGACGCCCGACGGCACCGGCGTGCGCGACTACATCCATGTGGAGGATCTGGCCGAGGGCCATGTGCTGTCGCTGAAATCCCTGCTGGAGACCGGCGAGAGCCACCTGGTCAACCTCGGCACCGGGCGGGGATATTCCGTGCTGGAGATGGTCGCGGCCTACTCGGCGGCCTGCGGGCGCGCCCTGCCCTACCGCATCGTGGACCGCCGCCCGGGCGACGTGCCGATCTATTGCGCCACGGTGGAGCGTGCCCGCGCGCTGCTGGGGTTCGAGGCGAAACGGGACCTGGCGCAGATGTGCGCGAGCAGCTGGGCCTGGATCCAGGCCCGGGCGCAGGCCAATGCCGCCGGGCGCCCCACGCCCCCCCGCCAGGACGGCCCGTACCGGCCCCGAGGCACACCTTCCGCCTAAATGCTGCGCTGCGACAGAAACCGGCTGTCCTGTCCGATCAGATGCATTAGAACGAGACCGATCACACATAATCCATTTTCTGCCAGGGACCGGGCATGCCCAAGACTTCGACGACCAAGACAGTTGCCGCTTCGAGGCGGCGCTCCGCGACAGGCTCCGGGGGATCGACACCCCCCAGGGTCTCCGCGACCAAGGCCGAAGTCGTCGAAATCCTCCTCGAGACCCAGAAGAAGCTGCTGGAGGCCGAAACTGCCCTGGGCACCCGTACCCGGACCATCTCAGCTCTGGAAGACGAGCTCGCCGCGGCGCGGGCCGAAGCGGACCGCGCCGAGACCGACGCCTATGCCGCGCAGGTGGAAATCCGCATCCTCGAAGGTGCGCGGGATGCCGCCCACGCCCGGCTCGCCGAAGCCCGCACCGAGGTGCTGGAACTCACCCGTGTGCTGGCCCGGATGCAGGAGCACCGCGACCAGGACGCCGCACGGATCGCCGAGCTCTCCGACCGGCTCACCAAGGCGGAAGGCAGCGGCAACAGCCATCTCGAAATGCTCCAACAGGAGCTCGCGACCGCGCGCGCCAAAGCAGGAAATCTGCCCGACCTGGAACAGACCGTGGCCCGCCAGACCCAGCAACTCGCCACCCAGGCCCAGGAAATCGTGGAGCTGTCCCGGCTGCTGTCGGAGGCCGAAGCCCGCGCCGACGACAGCGACCGCGCAGTCCACGCAGCCGGAACCTGGCTCGCGCCGCTGCTGGGACCATTGCTCAGCCACCCCTCCGGAGCGCCCTTCTCGGAAGAGGAGTACACCGAGTATGCCGCCCGGATCGTGGCCAGCGGCGCGTTCGATCCGGACTGGTACAACATGACCAACCCCGACGTGGCCGAGAGCGGCAGCGACCCGGCCCGGCATTTCCTCCAGTACGGGCTGGCCGAGGGCCGGGCCCCCCGGGATTTGCGCGTGCCGCACCAGCCCCCCGAGGCCGAGTGAGCCCATGAACGCCAACGCCGACAGCATGCAGCGCGACCGCACGGACCTGGAGGCCTCCGGGCTCTTCGACCCGGCATGGTACCTGGAAACATACCCGGATGTGGCGCAACTGGGCATGGACCCGCTGGAGCATTTCCTGTGGCTGGGCGCCCGGCTCAATCGCAGCCCCGGACCGACTTTCGATGCGGCCGCCTACCGGGCCGATTACGCGGACGTGGCCCGGGCCGATTACAATCCGGTGCTGCATTACATCCGCTACGGCCGCCCCGAGGGCCGCAAGGCCCGCGCGCCGGGGCTCACCATACCGCCCCTGGCCGAGAGCGCCGGGGCAAGCGCCCCCTTCAGACGGCTGACCGGCCACCGGGCCCGCCGCCCGGGACACCCGACCGTGCTGCTGGTGGCACATATCGTGGGCCACCAGCTCTACGGCTCCGAACGCAGCCTGCTCGACATGCTCGACGGGTTGGCGGCGATGGATGCCAACGTGATCGTCGCCGTGCCCAGCACCCGCAACAAGGCCTATATCGAGCTGCTGCGCGCCCGCGCCTGTGCGGTCAGCGTGCTGTCCTATGGCTGGTGGCGGGCGGGCACGGCGCCCGACGAAACCGTCATCGCCACCTTCGCCCGGGTGATCACGGAAGAACGTATCGACATCGTCCATGCCAACACGATCATGCTGCGCGAGCCACTGATCGCGGCCCGGCGCCTGGGGCTGCCGGCCGTGGTGCAGGCGCGCGAGCTGATCCGTCACGATGCCAAGCTGCTGGAGCTCATCGGGCTCAGCGCCGACGAGATCATCGCGGCGCTCTGGGAGAATTGCGATGTCATGATCGCCAATTCCCGGGCGACCGCGGCCTGTTTCGACACCGAAACCCGCCGCTCCGCCGTGGTCTACAACACCGCCGACATGACCGCGCTGCAGGCGCTGCCCCCGCCCCCGGCCGAAGCCCCCCTGCGGGTCGGCATGGTCAGCTCCAATGTTCCCAAGAAGGGGCTGGCGGATTTTGCCGAGGTCGCCCGTCTGGTGGCCGCCGAACTGCCCGACGCGGAATTCCTGCTGATCGGCCCGCAACACGAACATACCGAGGCGATCGAGGCCCGGATCGCCGACGGCTCCCTGCCGCGCAGCCTCAGGGTCGCGGGCTATCGCGACACCCCGGCCGAGGCCATGGCCGAGCTCGACCTGGTGCTCAGCCTGTCGCATTTCCAGGAAAGCTTCGGGCGCACCGTGCTGGAGGCCATGGCCGCAGGCCGGCCGGTCATCGTCTATGACCATGGCGCCCCGCCGGAACTGGTGGTGTCGAGCAAGACCGGCCAAGTGGTCCCCTTCGGCGACATCCAGGCCGTGGCCGACCAGGTCCTGGCCTATGGCCGCGACCGCAAACGGCTCTTGGTGGACGGGCTGCGGGCGGCCGACCACGCCGAGACCACCTTTGGGCGCACCGCCTATAACGCGGCCATGGCGGCGGCCTATGCGCCGCTGCTGCAGGAGCTGGCCCGGGATGCCCACCGCCCCGAGCAGATGGTGCTGCGCGCGCGCGACCTGCCGGTGAAGATCCCACGCGACACCCTCAAGGTCGCCTATTTCTGCTGGCACTTCCCGGTGCCCTCGGAAACCTTCGTGCTCAACGAGTTGCGCATCCTCAAGGCGCAGGGCATCGACGTGACGGTGTTTTGCCGGGACTCCCCCTACCCCGATTTCACGCCGGATTTCGACATCACCTGGGAGCAGGTCCACGATGCCGACCACCTGGCCCGGCGGCTCACCGAGACCGGGCGCGACGTGGTCCACGGCCATTTCGTCTATCCCACGGTCACCGAGATGGTCTGGCCCGCGGCACGCATCGCGAACATCCCCTTCACCTGCATCGCCCATGCCCAGGACATCTTCCGCTACCGCAACGCGGTGGCCAACCGGATCGACGAGATCAGCGCCGATCCCCTCTGCCGGCAGATCTTCACCCTGTCGCGCTTCCACCGGCAATACCTGGTGGACCGCGGCGTGCGCCCCGAGAAGGTGACCATCAATTCCAACTGCATCGACCCGGAGCTGTTCTCGGGCGGCAAGATCCCCGACCGGCCGGCCCGCCGCACCCGATCCGTTGCCGCGGTCTCGCGCTTTGCCGACAAGAAGGGGCTGGAGGTGCTGGTGCGCGCCGGCAAGCTGCTGGAAGACGACGGGATCACCATCAATATCCACGGCTACGGCCCGCTGGAGGATCTCTACCGCCAGATCATCGCCGAGCAGGAGATCACCAATGTCACCATCCACGGCCCCGTGGAGGGTCGCGCGGCGCTGCTGGAGGTGTTCCGCACCCATGATCTGTTCGCCGTGCCCTCGGTGCGCGCGCTGGACGGGGACATGGACGGCATCCCCACCACCCTGATGGAGGCGATGGCCGCCGGCCTGCCGGTTCTGACCACGCCCGTCGCGGGCATTCCCGACCTGGTGCGCGACGGGATCACCGGCATGCTGTCGGAAGATGCCACCCCCGAGGCGCTGGCCGCCAAGATCCGCGAATTCTACGCCCTGCCCGAGATCGCCGTGCAGGTGATGATCGAGGATGCCGAGGCCCTGCTGCGGCGCAACCATAACGGCCCGGATCTCGTGAACACGCTCCTGCGCTTCTGGGCGGGCGAGACCATCGACCTGATGATCGTGTCCTGGAACAACCTCGCCCAGACCCGCGAGGTGATCCGGCGGCTCTACGAATATACCGACCTGCCCTTCCACCTCATTGTCTGCGACAATGGCTCGGACCCGCCGGCGCTGGCGCACCTGCTGTCGGTCTATGCGGCGCGCACGAATTTCACCCTGATCCTGAACCGCGAGAACGCCTTCGTCGGCCCCGGCACCAACAAGTGCATCGCCCAAGGCGACTCCGACTACATGATCTATGTCTGCGGCAAGGAAGGCATGACCACCCGCCACGGCTGGGAGAAATCCTTCGTCACCTACATGGACGCCCACCCCCGGGTGGGCCAGGCCGGCACCCTGTGCTACTCGCCCAGCTATCTCTTCGGGCGCGACTACCCCGAGGGGGTGGCGCTGTTCCCGGATTTCCGCAACCCGGGCTTTGCCGCCGACAATCCCGACCGGCCGTTCTCTCACGTCCAGGGCGGGTTCTTCGTCATCCGGCGCGCCACCTATGACGAGATCGGCGGGTTTTCCGACGCGGTCCCCCACAGCTACACGGATGTGGAGTTTTCCTATTACGTGGAAAGCTGCGGCTGGGAGCTTGGCACGGTGCCCGGGCTGATGGCGCTGTTCAACAAGACCCGGCCCGGGCTGGAGGCGCGGGTGGACGAACATCACGGCGCGTTGCATCCGCCCAATCTCGACGATCTGCCCTGGCTCGACCGGATCGCCCGGCGCGAGGTGCGCCACTGCAACATGTGCGGCCACCAGGCGCCCGCCTTCGAGGGCGGCGATGCCGAGGCACGCTGCGCCGGGTGCGGCTCGGACCGCCGCGCGCGCAGCCTGCACCGGGTGCTGGCCGAGACCATCCTGCTCTATCGCCGCCTGCCGGGGCTGGGGGTGAACCTGCCCGCGCCGCTGCAGGGTTTCTGGTCGGACCAGTTCCAGGGCCCGATGCTGCCCCTGGAGGCGTTCACGGACCCCCTGAGCCGCGGCCAGACCCTACCCAACCGCGCGGGCGCGCTGCAGCTGGCCTGCCTGAACGACGTGCTGGATGACGTGGCCCTGCGCGGGGCGGCCCTGGCCGAGACCGCGCGCCTGCTGGCGCCGGGGGCCACGCTTTTCGTGGCCGGCGCCACCCCGCTCGACACGCTGGAGGCCGAGATCACCGCGGCAGGCTTCACGCCCGCGGGGCGCAAACGCCCCTGCTCGGCGGTGCTGCGCTTCGACTGGATCGAGATCGGCCTCTATACCCGCGCCGGAGACACGCAATGAGCCCGCCCACCCCGGCATGTGCCGGCGAAGGGCCTTGCAAAGAGCCGCTTGTCCGGGTCCCGCGCCTGAGACCCCCGAGGCCGGCGGTCCCGCCCGCGCAGGGAGGATGAGGTGGAACGGCTTTACATCCACATCGGCGCCCCCAAGACTGGCACGACCTATATCCAGCACGTGCTGAGCAAGTCCGCGCACGCGCTGGCCGCCCATGATTTTGTCTACCTGGAGGCATCGCGGCTCTATGCGGGGCATCACTGCTTGGCCTTCGCCATGCAGGGCGAGGACAACCCGCAAACCCATGAGCCGATCGACCTGGCGGCGGAGCTGGACAGCCTGACCACCGAGATCGACGGCACCCGGGCCCGGTTCGGGATCCTGTCCAGCGAGGAATTCTTCATCTGTCCCGAGGGTGCGATCGCGGCCCTCAGGACCGCGCTCGGCGACCTGCCCGTGACGATCATCGCCTTCGTGCGCAGATCCGACGACTTTCTGCTGTCCTACCACAATGAACGGATGAAGAAGTTCACGAAGGTCTTCACCCATTCGATCAAGGACATGATCGCGGACAGGACCCTCTGGCCGCGGGAGATGGCGTTCCGGACCAACCTGCTGACCTGGGCCCGGGTGTTCCCGGAGACGCCGCCGCGCGTGCATGCCTACGAGGCGGGCAACCCGCTCGTGACCCTGCTGGGCGATCTCGGCATTCACAGCGGAATCGGGATCCCCCCGAAAATGCGTCCGAACCGCAGCAAGCCGGCGAAGGCGATCGCGCTGCTGCGGTTGCTCAAGCTGGCCGACTGGCCCGCCGACGACCGCGGGCGGGTCTGCACGGCCCTGTTCGACGCTTTCGCGGAGGACACGACGCCGATGATCGGCCCCCGGGACCGGGCGCGGATCCTGCAGGGGAACGACCGCGAACTTTCCGGCCTGTTCGAGAGCCTTGGCCTCGAAGACCCTTATGCGGACATCGCCCGCCGGCTCCCCGCCACCGAGGTCCGCCCCGTGACCGAGATCCCGGTGGCGGCGCTGATCGACGAGGCGGAGGCCGGAACCGGCTGTGACTTCTCGAACCTGCGGGCCTTTGCGGCGCAGGCAGCGGAATAGATGACACGCGCCCGGTCCCCATGCCCGAACAAGGGCTTTTGGCCTTGTAAAGGGCCGCAGTCGCGGCGCAAACTCTCGCCATTCGGGCAAAACCATAACAAGACCGCCAGGACAGGACCTGCATGAAAGCCCCCAATCTGTTTATCCTCGGCGCCCAGAAGGCCGGCACCACCTACCTGGGCAAAGCCTTCTCCCACCATCCGGAAATCTTCTTCTCCGAGCCCAAGGAGCTGCTGTTCTTCCACAAGCCCGGGCTGACCAGGAAGGACTACCGCACCTACCTGCTGGATTATTTCGCCGAGGCCGAGGACCAGCCCTGGCGCGGCGAGGGCTCGACCACCTACCTGCAATGGCCCGAGGCCCTGCCCCAGATCAAACGCTTCGTGCCGGGCCGACCGAAATTCATCGTCTGCCTGCGCCAGCAGACCGAGAAATCGGTCTCCTTCTTCATCCACAACTGGCGCCGTGACCGCTACGCGCCGGGGCAGACGATCACCGAAACCGTGCCCATGCCCATCGCCTTCTCGCCGCTGATGACGGGGCTTTATGCGCCCTCGATCAAACGCTGGCTGGCGGAATACCCGCGCGAGGACTTCCTGTTTCTCAACTTCGACTGGCTGCGCGAGGATCCAGGCAAATTCGTCACCGCCGCGACCGACTTCCTGGGCGTGGCGCCGACCACGGATATCCCCGACAAGCTGGTGAACGCAGGCCTGCCGCTGGTGTGGGAGGACGATGTGCTGACCATCGCCAAGACCCCCGAGCCGGGCCAGGTCAAACCGGTCTTCACCCCCGAGGAGCTGCACGAGATCCACGCCATGTTCCAGGACGACATCACCAAGACCGAAGACCTCACCGGCCTAGATCTCAGCGCCTGGCGCGAGATGCCGAAGTTTGGGTAAGACCTAAAGGACCGACATGAAGAACCCCTATATTTCCAGCCTCTACCCCGAGGTCCCCGGCCCGCCCTTCCCCAAGACGCAAGAGTACCTGCAATGCGCGGGCAACAACCTGGGCAACTTCATGTTCTGCTCCTCGGTCCGCCGGATCGTGCGCACCACGACCCACCCGCGCGGGGATTTTCGCCGGCTCGACCTCAAGACCATCGCCGCGGAATGCGACGGGATCGTCATCGCGGCGGCCAACTGGCTTCAGCCCAAGCAGAACTATGGCGGCCTGGCCGACCAGATCGAAAAGGCGAACGTGCCCGCGGCGATCACCGGCATCGGCGCCCAGAGCTCCGGCGGCAAGATCCCCGAATTGCTGCCCGGCATGCTGCGGCTGCTCAAGGTGGTCTCCGAGCGGTCCCACTCGATCTCCGTGCGTGGCCCGTTCAGCGCCGAGGTGCTCAACCACTACGGCATCCAGAATGTCACCGTCACCGGCTGCCCGTCGCTGCTGTGGCACCGGGACCACCCCGCCGAGATCACCCGCCTGCCCCGGGACGGCCGGGTCGGCCGGGTCACGCTCAACGGCACCCTGCACCGCTTCGACATCCCCAAGACCCCAGGCAAGGTGGTCAAGCTGACCCGGTTCACCCTCCTGCAGGCCATGGCCTGGGGCTGCGACTACGTGGTGCAGAACGAACGCCCCTTCCTGCAGGCCCATCTGGGCGAGCTCGCCGAGGACGACCAAGACAGCTGGGACTTCCTGCATTACGTGTTCGACGAGCCGGACCGCGCGATTCTGAAAACCTACCTGGAACGCCATATCCAGGCCTTCCCGAATATTCCCGAATGGATGGCCTATTGCGCGAATCATGACCTGGTGCTGGGCAGCCGCCTGCACGGGGTGATCGTGGGGCTGCTCTCGGGAACACCGGGGGTGCTGATCACCCATGACAACCGGACAGAGGAAATGGGCCGCTTTGCCGGCATTCCGACCATCACCGCCGAGGATTTCATGTCGCGGCCCAAGATCGACCCGGACGCGATCCTCGCCGAGGCCGATTTCGACGCCTTCAATGCCCGGCAGAAAGACTATTTCCGGGACTTTGTGGCCTGGTTCGACGCCAACGAGATCCCGCATCGGTTGACCGTCACCCCATAGGAGTGACGGCCCAGGGGGGCCGGAGCCAAACGCGCGGCCACGGGGCGCGTCCCCTCAGCCGTCGTCGGAAATCCGCTCAAGCTCCCCCGTCGTCCGCGACAGGGCCAGGAGCCGGGTGTCGCCCCCCTCCAGCACCAGCTGCAGCGCGGCCCCGAAGGCCGCGTCCTCGGCCGGGCGCAGGGACACATCCGTCGGCACCCCGGCACTCCCGCGGGCGGCGAGGACCGTATACATCCACAGGTCCTCGGCCTCGACCCCATGGGCCAGCACGCCCCGGGTCTTGATCGGCATCTGGAATTTCTCTTCCTCGTAGACCGTGCTCAGGGGCCCGGTCGGGCTCAGGGTCCACAGGTCATAGACCGTGCCCCCGCTGGTCACCGCCATTCGGCCGGGACCATCCTCCTCAACCACCTGCGCGGGGTCTGCAAACTGCAGAAGCCGCTGGAACCGATGGGTCCCCGGCGCCTGCGGTACCACCCGGTCGATCAGGATCAGATAGGCGCCCGCCGCCTTGGAAAACGCCACATGCCTATCGGCCACCTGGACGGGGTTATACTCATCCTTATTGTAGGCCGCCCTGGCATCGGTCCCGAGCAACCAGAAATCTTCGGTTTGACGGACATAGCTTAGGCGCCCCTCGATGCCGTCCCCCTCGCCAGAGGGCAACTGCCCCCGCCCGTCGATCAGCACGGCGTTATGGCCATAGGACGAAGCGCCGCTGCCTTCGGTCCGGTAGGTGCCCTTGGAATACTCCGCCCACTTCTTCGACGCATCGCGCACCTTGCGGCCCGGCCCGGCGTCGATCAACACCGCATCACCATTACAGACCCAACTGACATGGCCCGCATCAGACTGGTTATGCGGCCCGATCAGCAGTTTGCTGGCCTTCACGAACAGTCGGCTGGAGGCGTCCTCCGACACCAGCAGCCCATAGCCTTCGGTCCGCGACAGAAGGGTCTGCACCTTGTTACGCGGTGCTGAATAGCCTTTGGGATGCAGGAACAACAAAGCCTCGTGCAGAGTGTTGTCGCCCCAGTCCCGGCTGCGCTCGACGAATTGCAGGGACGTGCCTTTCGCCATCAGCCGAGACCACATGCGGCCCGCCTTTACCTCGAACTCGGACCGAAAGAAGGTCAGAAAACCGTTCACCGCCGGGTGAGCGTCATAAAGCGAATGATTGTAGCTGAGCAGCGCGCGTTGGTTGACGATGGTGCCACTCTCGTACCAGTCCAGCAACTGGCCAAGCTTACGCTTGTGACGATCCCGGATGCGCCGATAGCGGCGTTCTACCTCGGCGTCCTTGCGCACCAGAATGTCGAAGGGGCCAAGCACCCGAAACACCGCGCCACAGTAATAGAACCCCTCATAGGGGACCCCTGTTTCGCGGATGCCGTGCAGGAAATAGTCTTCGATCCGGCGCAGCCCGAAATCCACATCGTGAAAGTCTGTGTCGGTCCAGTCCGCCTGGCTATCCCGGGTCCAGATCACGCTCAGCGCCAGGCCCGCCGCCGCGCAGGCGGAGTGATTCCAGGCATAGGTGCCCTCGGTCTCGCGCGTGCCGAATACCTTGCGATGACGCGCCTCGGACAACCAGTCCCGGCATTCGGCGATCTTAGCAACCAGGCCGGCCCGCGTGTCAGGGTGCAAATCATCCTGCACAAGATCGAGAAACACGATCAGCCCCAGCACGAAGTTCGACACGAACATGTCGTCGAACTTATCGGTGATCTCGACCTCGCAGACCGTCTTGCACAAAGCCTCGCACAGGACCGCACTCTCGTTATCCGGCATCAGGCGATGCTGCACACCGCGCATGTACATCAAGGCAAAGAGCCGGACCGCCACCGAGGCGTTGATCGAGGACATCACCTCTGATCCATCAGCGGGAAGACGGCCCGCATGCCTCTCAAAAGCCTTTTGAAGAGCCTGTTTCAGGTCCTTGGCATCACCATCCGGCGCCTGTTGCGCGGCGGTCATGATATAGGATGTCATATTCTCAACTCTCCCCGAAAAGATCCCGAGTGAACACCTTTTCCGCCACGTCCCGGATCGCGTCGTCCATCCGGTTCGCCACGATCACGTCCGCGCCGGCCTTGAAGGCCGCGAGATCCCGCTCCACCCGGGAGTTGAAAAAGGTCTCGTCGGGCAGTTCGGGCTCAAAGACCGTGACCTCGATCCCCTTGGCCTTGAGCCGCTTCATGATCCCCTGGATGGAACTGTCGCGGAAATTGTCCGAGCCCGCCTTCATCACCAGCCGGTAGATGCCCACGCTCTTGGGGGCCAGCGCCAGCACCTGCTCGGCGATGAAATCCTTGCGGGTGGTGTTGGCCTCCACGATGGCCGAGATCATGTTCTGGGGCACCGCGGCGTAATTCGCCAGAAGCTGCTTGGTGTCCTTGGGCAGGCAATACCCCCCGTATCCGAAGGAGGGGTTGTTGTAATGGTTGCCCACCCGCGGGTCATGGCACACCCCTTCGATCACCGACCGGCTGTCGAGCCCGTGCGCCAGGGCATAGCTGTCGAGCTCGTTGAAATAGGCCACCCGCATGGCGAGATAGGTGTTGGCGAAAAGCTTGATCGCCTCGGCCTCCGTGGGCCGGGTGAAGAGCACCGGCACGTCCCTGTCCAGCGCCCCCTCCACCAGCAGATCGGCAAAGACCCGGGCCGCCTCCCCCGCGCCGCCGACCACGATGCGTGACGGGTGCAGGTTATCCCACAGGGCCTTTCCCTCGCGCAGGAACTCGGGGCTGAACAGGATGTTCTCCACCCCCAGCCGGTCGCGCAAGGCGCGCGTGAAGCCCACCGGAATGGTCGACTTGATCACGATGGTGGCCTCGGGCGCCAGGGCCAGGGCGGTCTCGACCACCTGCTCGACCGACGAGGTGTCGAACCGGTTGGTCTCGGGATCATAGCTGGTGGGCGTGGCCACCACGATGAACCGCGCCCCGGCAAAGGCCGTGGCGGGGTCGGTGGTCGCGGTCAGATCCAGTGTCTTTTCCACCAGATACGCCTCGATCTCCGGATCGGCGATGGGCGCGGTCCCCGCGTTCAGCCGCGCCACCCGCTCTTGAGAGATGTCGAGCGCCACAACCTCGTGGCGTTGGGCCAGCAGCACACTCAGGGACAGCCCGACATACCCGATCCCGGCAACAGCAATTTTCATGAAGGGTCCGTCCGCGCAGTCCAGAGGCAAGGGGCCCAGGGCCCTGCTCGCAGGTTATCGGGGCAGATCGCCGGGGTCACCTGCGGCACAGGGCGCAGCCGCCCTCGTAACGACAGACGCGGACCCCGCAAGGGACCCGCGCCAGGGGTATCGCTGCCCCGGATCTGTGATACCGGCGCGGGACCCGACCGGGCCCCGGGCCGCACCATCTCACTCGGTGGTGGTGGTGCTGCTGGAGCCGTTGGAGCCTGCCGCAACGAAACCGGCAACCACGACCGCCCCGAAGGCGGCGCCCCCGACGGTCCCGAGACCCCCGGCCGCCAGAGCACCCTCTGTCGCCTGGGTGGACACCGTGACGTTGAGCGGAATGGTCTTGGTCTCTTCCGCGAAGGCCGGTGCGACGACCGATGCGGCCAGGGCCGCGCTCGCGACGAGTGTGGAAACAGTTTTCATGACTTACCCCGTAAGATTCGTGAATTCGCACCAGAGTACGGAGGGAACCCGTCCCGAACAATGGCGAACCCTGCAGATCGCGAAGGTTTTAGCGGTTTTTCGCGACATTCCTGCCACGTCGGCAGGCAAATGCCTATTTGATCAGCCGTTCGATCCGGACATGGCCGAAGTCCGGCCCCGCCCATTGCTGCGACTGCCACAGGGTGCCGTCCCCTGCCCCGCGCCAATAGGTGTTGCCAAATGTCCCCGTCGGCCCCGCACAGGCCTCGGTGAAGCGGGTCGTGGCCACGCTGCGCTCCAGGATGGTGATGGTCTCGGCCCCCTCGGCGCGCAGGGTGCAGTCGAAACTCAGGGTCAGGGCATCGGTATTGCCCACCAGGACCACATGGGACCGTGCGTAGCGCCCGCCACCCGCCCGCAGGGCCTGAGCCAGCCCCCGCAGGTCCGAAGACATCAGGTCGCGCCCCAGCCCCCGGGTCGCCACCAGAAGCCCGCCCCGGGTGGTCAGCGTGACCGGATCGCGCCCGCGCCAGGTGATCAGCGGCGCCGCCGCCGGGCCGCCGCGTGCGGCAGGCACCAGGGTGGCCACCGGCCCGTCGGGCAGGCGCGTCACCCGGATCAGCGGGTCGGTGACACCGGCCAGCATCGCGCGGGTGATCCGGGTCTCCGTCCCGGCCGCCGGGTCCGGCTCGAGGCGGGTCTGCACCACGGCGACCAGGTCATCCCACAGATCCGCATCCTCGGCGATATTGTCAGACGCACAACCCGCCAGCAGCAGCCCCAGCGCCAAGGCCCCGCCGATCCGGCCGATCCCCTTGTGAAGAGCCGCTTTCAGCCCCCGACCGGCGCCCGGTGCGTTTCGCAGCGCACGCCGCGCGATCCGATGCCCGCTCATTGCCATACCCGTTCCCATTGCCGCGTCAGGGCGCGGGCATGTTGCGCGCGGACCGGGTCGTAAAGCCGCCCCGGCACCTCCAGCCGCTGGCCGCCGTCGCGCTGCAGGGGCCGGATCGTGGTCGACAGGGCGGTGCGGTTCGGCTGGCCCAGGATCCAGCCCGCCGGGATCGTCAGCATGATCCCCTTGTCGAACGACCCCTCGCCGAATTCCTCGGCCGAGACATCGGTCAGCGTGAAGAACCCGCCCAGCTTCCAGCCATTGCCGAATTCCCGCGACAGGGTGAAGGTCGCGCCCTTGTCGCCCGCCAGGTACTGGCCCACATCCACCTGCCCCAGGTAGCCATCCCCGAACGCGTAATAGGCCGAGGCATGCCCGGTGATCACGTCATAATCCTGGAAGCCGAGGCGCTGGTCGAAATCCCGCTGGCGGGCATAGTTCAGCTCCACCCCCAGGGCCAGGCGGCTGTCCACGGGTTTCCACAGCAGCTCCGCCGAGACCCCGCCGAACATGGATTCCAGGTAGCCCGCGCTGACCCGCCCATAAAGATCCTGACCGGGGCGGAACGTATAGGCCAGCACCAGGTTGTCGAGCCCCGGATCGCCCTCCCGCGCATAGAGCACCCCGTTCGAACGGACCGGGGGCAACTGGCTGTTGGACACGCGCGTGCTGTCGGCGATGGTGCCGACGATTTCCTTGGTGATCGACCCCGACAGGCTCAGGTTCGGCGTGATCTGATAGGACGCGCTGGCATCCAGCCCGATCTCGAACCGCCAGGGCTCGTCCGGATCGAAGAAGCTCTGCTCCAGGTAGGGCCCCAGGGACCAGGAGAAGCGCGGCGCGACCGTCTCGGAGGCCACCGCCGTCTCCGGCAGCGGGGGCGCTTCGGAAATCTCGCTCTGCGCCAGCAGCCGCGCCCCGGCCTGGGGCGTGAATTCCAGCTCCTCCAGCGCCGTCCGGCGCAGGGTGATCCGGCTCGCCGGCATGCCCGACACCTCCGGGGTCAGGTGGAAGGTCTCGATCGAGGGCGGCAGCACCCGGGCCAGCACCCGCGCCACCCGCCCCACCGCGTTGGCCGAGGACAGGTAGCGCGCGTTGCGATAGCGCAGGTCGATGCTGGTGCCCGTGGCCGCCAGCGCCTGCAACTCGATCCCTTCCGCGGCGAGCGGCGCTTCCAGGGCGTCGCGCAGGGTCTCCTGCGCGCCGGGGATGGTGATCCAGTCCGCCGACCAGAGGGTCGGGTTGGCCGCCCGGTCCGGGCGCGGGTCCACCGGGTCGGGGGCCGCCACCCGCATCGGCACCGCCGGGCGCCGCGGGTTGAGCTGGAATTGCGCCATCACGCCCAACTCGGCCCCATAGAGGTAATACCCCCCCAGCCGCCAGTCCTCGCTGACCTGGTATTCCAGCCCGAAATTCCAGTCCGACTCGCGCTCGAACACGTCGCGGTCGACGGTCTCGGCCTCATAGGCATCGGTGGAATATTCCAGCTTCAGACCCAGCCGGTCCGTGGGCTGCCACTCGATCCCGGCAAAGACCGATTGCGGGCCGCGAAACCACTGGTCGGTGCTCGGCTCCCCGCCGGTATCGTTGGGATCGAAGGCCGGCCGCTCGTCGGAAATCAGCCCGCCGAAGGAGCTCGCGCTGCCGAACCGGCCCCAGCCGAGGCCCACCGTGCCCTTGAGGCCCCCGGCAAAAGTCTTGGTGGCGGCGATGTATTCCCCGGCATAAATCCCGGTGCCCGCGAAATCCTGCAACCCGATGGTCACCGAGGGCAGAAAGCGGCTCTCTTCAAGGGCCAGAAAGCGCAGATCGAAGCTGCGATCGTAATAGGTATCGAACCCGTCGCTGTCCCAGTCGCGGATCGCCGAATAGCGGAAACTGCCCGAGATGCGCGGGGTGAGCTGGAAGCTGAGCGTGGTCCGGGTGGTGCCGCCGAAGGTCGACACGCCCACCGCGAGCTGGCCGTCGGGCATGGCCTCGCCGGAGGGCAGGTCGATCAACCCCGGCACCCCGTAGAAGTTCAGGCTCGGCTGGCGAAAGATGGTCTCGGGGCTGGGGCGGAACGCGCCCTCGGGCCCGGCAGCGGCGGCGCTGGCCCCGCGCTCGGACGGGCCCTGCACCGCAAGCAGCTGCTCGGTGCTCTGGGCCTGCAGCGCCGCGGCGGAGACCGACAGCAACAGCGCCAGCAGACCGCCCCGCGCCAGGCGGTATTTCGCCGCGAAACGACCCGCGCGCATGTCCCCGCCCCCCGGAAGGGATCCGGATGCGGAAAGGACGGAGAGAAGCGACAGATGACCCATGGCGATGCGGACCGGGCACGCGATCCAATTTCCTCTTTTCAAGAAGGGGTGCCTTCCGGACCGGTCGGCATCAAGGAATTTCTCGACGGCAGGGGCAGTTGGGCGGTGGCTGTTGCGCGCTTGCGCGCACGCTGTGTGGGTTCGCGGATGCATGCACCCTGCCCCGTCTCGCGCGGGCATGCGCCCTGCCCTGCCCCCACGCATGGAGCCCGCAGGCTCACAACGGCACGCTTTTGACCCCGGGCACGTAGCCTTCGACCCAACGGGTGATGACCGCCCGGCCCGCATCCGGATCGCCCGAGGCCACGGCCTGGCGCAGGCTGCGCAGGATGCCGGCGATCTCGATCTCCGACAGGCTTTGCTCGCGGGCACAGAACAGCTTGGGATGGCGGGTGCCGATATGGTCGTCGGTGATGGTCAGTTCCTCGAACATCTTCTCGCCCGGCCGCAGCCCGGTGAAGACGATCTCGATATCCCCGTCCGGGGTGGCATCGTCGCGCACGGTGTAGCCCGCGCTTTCGATCACCTGGCGGGCGAGCTGCACGATCGGCACCGGGGCCCCCATGTCGAGCACGAAGACCTCGCCGCCCCGGGCCATGGATCCCGCGGTCAGCACCAGGCGCACGGCCTCTTGCACGGTCATGAAATAGCGCGTCACCTTGGGGTCGGTCACGGTGACCGGCCCGCCCCGGCGGATCTGCTCCTGGAAGAGCGGCACGACCGAGCCTGACGAGCCCAGCACATTGCCGAAGCGCACCATGGTGAAGACCGTACCGGTATACCGGGTCTCCAGGTCCTGGATCACCAGCTCGGCCAGCCGTTTCGACGCGCCCATCACGTTGGTGGGCCGCACCGCCTTGTCCGACGAGATCAGGATGAACCGCTCGATCCCGTATTCGGCGGCCTCCCGGGCCAGGGTCTGGGTGCCGAAGACGTTGTTGGCGAGCCCCGCCAGCGGGTTCGCCTCCACCAGGGGGACATGCTTGTAGGCGGCGGCATGCAGGACCACCTGCACCTTGTGCTCTGCCAGTACCCCGCGCACCTGGCGCGGATCGGTTACCGAGCCCAGCACCGGAACGAGCTCGGTCCCGGTCACCTCCGCCAGGGAGCGCAGCTCCATGTCCACGTTGTAGAGCGCCAGTTCGTTGAGCTCGTAGAGCACGAGTTTCGCAGGGCGACAGGCCAGCACCTGCCGGCACAATTCCGACCCGATCGAGCCCCCGGCCCCGGAGATCAGCACGACCCGGTCCGCATAGCTTTCGCAGCCGCGCTCGAGCTCGGTGCAGACCTGCTGTCGGCCGAGGAAGGTATGGCTTTCGACGGGCTTGAGCTTGTCGACCAGTTCCTCTTCGCCGATCAGCTGCGAAAAGGAGGGCAGGGCCTGCACCTCCAGCCCGAGTTTCTGCAACCGGCGCGCCAGCTGCGCCTGTTTCGGCTGGCTCAGCGACGGCACCGCCAGCAGCACCCGGTCGATCTGCTTGTCGCGGACCAGCTCGCGGATGCGCACCGGCGAATGCACCGGCAACCCGGCCACGGTCAGCCCGTGCAGCGCGGCGTTGTCATCGACGAAGGCCACCGGGTAGATCGTCTTGTGGGCGTTGAGCGCCGAAACCAGCTGGGTGCCGGTGGTGCCCGCGCCGTAGATCATCACCCGGGTATGCCCTTCGTCCCGGCGGTAGATCGCGGTCAGGATCTGCAGCATCACCACCCGGCTGGCGGCGGAGAACAGGAAGAAACAGCCTGCAAAGATCACGTAGAGCCCGGTGGTCAGGCCCAGCCCGGCGATCTTGCTCAGCACCAGCGCGATCAGCCCGTTGGCCGCCGCGTATTGGGCGGTCTTGCCCACGGCCCGGGCTTCGTAGGCGTTTAGCCGGATATAGGGGATGCCCAGCCAGAAGGCGACGAGCGCACTGGCGGCCAGCAGGTAGGGCAGGATCGGCAGGATGAGCGCAATGGTTTCGCCGGGCGACACCGGGATCGGCTGCAAGGCGAAGGTGACGATCAGGGCAAGCGGGATCAGCACCAGGTCCACCACCAGCAAGGTGATCGCCTTCTGTCCCAATGTCAGGGATTTGACGAAGTTCAGCACGCTGCAACCCAATCCATTCACACTACCCCGCCCTCAGGATACTGCATAAAACGTGACGGTGGGATCGCGGCTCAAGCCCACCCCCGACTTTGCCGCCAAATTCACCAATTGCCCTATTCTCTCTCGATTTCTTCTAACGGATGCTGACGTTACGGCACAAGGCAGGAGATGCTGCATCTGCGAAAATGCGCCGAGCCGGGAAGGCGGGGCCACCGCCGGGGTGAGGGATGCGCCCGATCTGGCGGGCGTCTCAGGGCGGCAAACGGGGCGAAATCGGGGCCAAATTCGGCGATGTTTCGCAGCGGACGCAAAATCTGCCGACAAATTTTTTTGCGAAATCGTTTGTTTTCAATGGCTTCTAGAGATTTGTTTCGCATGCGAAACATTCAATTTTTGGAATGTTTCGCAGCGAAACACCCGGGCAGGGTGTCAGGACTGGTCCTGGAGCCAGGCGATCAGCCGGGCCTTGAAGGCCGCATCCACCTTGGGCCCCGACAGGGTCAGGGTCTGGTGAATGAAGCCGCCGCCCTGTTCGAGATAGACGCCCTTGATGATTTCCCGGGCACCCTCCGGCGCGGGCGTGGCCGGTTTCGCCGCGGACGGGGCAGGCGGGGCGGGCGGTGTGTCCGGCGCCGCCGCGGGGGCTGTCCGAGTGCCCGTCTCAGGGGGCGACGCGGGTTGCGCCGACGCCCCCGGGCCCGCTTCGGCCTCGGCCGCCGCGGCCTCCAGCCAGGCGATCTCGGCGGCGGGCTCATCCTCGATCTCGGCCTTGCGCAGGCGCACCCGCCAGTCGCGGCCCAGCTCCGGATCGTCCTCCAGCAGCTTCGACAGCCGCAGGCCCAGCCGTTCGGTCAGGGCCGCGGGATGGCGCAGCACCCCGTCCAGCGCCGCGACCACGGGCAAAAACGACCCGATCTTGGATCGCTTGGCCCGTGACGCGGCGGCGAACAGGGTCTGGAGCGCCTGTTTCGTGCTGGGAAAGACCCCCTGTTCGACGGATTTCGCGACGATGCGCGCGCGCTCATAGGGGCTCAGCGCAACGCGGATCTCGTTTTCCTCGACCATGGCGGTATAGGCGGCCTCGGCGGTCTCGGGGCTGCGCAGGATCGCCTGGACCGTGCCGAACCGGGCCTCGCCGGTGCCGCCATGCAGCTCGTCCAGGGCGGTCAGGCGCCGCCAGCCGGAGATCAGCCCATAGCGGCGGGGCTCGGCCTCCGGGCCGAGATCGACCACCTCGATCGGGGTCTGCTGGCCGCGGCTGCGCAGGGATTGCTTGAGCACGATCATCTCGTCGGGGTCCACCAGCAGCCGGTCGCGCACCAGGTGATCGCGGCGAATGGAGTGCAGGGGCAGGGCCTGGATCAGCCGGCCCTCGGCGCGAGCGCTTTCCAGCTCTGCCGAGACCTCGGCCAGGGCCGCGGAGGCGGAGCTGTCGCGGGCCACCTGGGCGATGGGGGGTGCGGGCGGCGGGGCGGGGGGCGTATGGGCCACGGGCGTTTGTTGCGCGGCGAAACCGGGGGTCAGGCCGGGGCCGGGGTCGGCGCCTGCGGATTTGGTTTCCAAAAAGCCGGGCTGCGCGGGGGTGAGCCGTTTGCGTTTCGCCATGATGTCTCTCCGTGAGGAATATTGGCCTCAGGGCCTCGCAGATCTGTCTTGAAATCGGGTAAGGCCAGCGCGCGTTGCACACGCCCACCAGGCTCTAAACCGCCGTTTAGAGCCTGTCGCGGTCACGCCGCCCGCTCCCGCGCGGCCAGTTCCTCGCGCCGCCAGACGCCCATGAGCAGCCGCTTGAACGCGGCATAGGTCGCATCGAAGGTCTCGCGCCCGCGGACATAGGTCTCGCGGTTGAAGTCGCGGTAATCGGCCTCGTAGATGCCCGAAACCTGCTCGCCTGCCTGACCGATCAGGGCGGTGAAATCCTGCCGGTGGGGGCTGAGGGTGCGACCGAGATAGGCCTGCATCAGCCCGGCAAGCTCCGCCTGCTGGGCGCCGTCATAGCGGGTGACGACCGCGCGGACCGCGTCCCATTCGAACGCCAGCTCGTCCCGGCCGAGGGCGCGGGCGGCCATGTTCTCGCCTTCCTCGATGGAGTGGAAGGTGGAATGGAGCATGTCGAAGAACCGCCCCGTGCTGTCGAATTCCAGGAACGAGGCCCCCATGGGCACCAGAAGGATATCCGAGGCCGCAAGCCCGTTGATCGTCAGGTAGCCAAGGGCCGGGGGCGTGTCGATGAACACCAGGTCATAGGCGTCGAGGATGCCGTCCGCCTCCAGGCTTTCGGTGAGCGCATCCCAGAGCTTCCAGGTCCGCGCCTGCATCCGCCAGACGGGGATCTGGAACTCGGCCCAGTAGAGGTTCAGCTGCGCACCGATCAGGTCGATATTGGGCCAATGGGTGGGCTGGATCAGGCTCTGCGCCGTGACATCGAGGGCCTCCGACAGGGTGTCGTCAAAGGGGATGGGCGGCTCGCCCCTGTCCATGCGGCGCTGGTTCTCGCCCCGCAGGTGCCGGGCGTAGTGGCGCGCCAGCAGCGGAAAGACCGTGGCCCATTCATCGGCGACCTGGCCGCCGAAGATTGAGGTCATGGAGCCCTGGCTGTCGAGATCGAGCACCAGCACCTTGTAGCCGTCCAGCGCGGCGGACATCGCCAGATGCGCGGCGGTGGAGGTCTTGCCCACCCCGCCCTTGAAATTGGCCACGGCGACAAGCTTGGCGGGCAGCCCCTCGGGGCGGTAGGGGCGGTATTCTTTGGCCTTCGATCCCCCGGCGGCGAAATGCGCGCGCAAGGTCAGCACCTCGTCGAGGGTGAACCATTTGGCGCCGCCGGTTGTTTCGCTGCGGCCCTGGGGCAGGTCGGGGTTCTGTTTCAGCACGCGTCGGAAATGGGCCTGGGCGACGGGGATCAGGTAGCGGGTGATCTCCCATGTGGAGAAAAGGCGCAGCTCCTTGCGCCCCGCTTCGTTCAGCCCCCTTGAGGCGAGGTCCGTGCGGCCGCGTGCGCAGGCCTCGGCGATGGCGGCAAAGCCCGCGCTGTCCGTGGGCGGCCCCAGTTCGGCCAGAGCCGCGTCCGGGTCGATGTTGAAATAGGGGGGCTGCTGCTCTGCCGGATCCCGTGCCATGACGGCCTCATGTTCGCTGTTTTGGTAAATATACGCAAAAACACCGCACATGAAAGGAAAACCACATCACCACTGCGGTTTTCTCAGCAATTTCCGCAGGTTTGGCCCTGTTTCTGGGGTCTGGGGAGAGGGTGCTGGAAAAAAACAGCCCTGTTAGAGTCGTGTTATATATGTGTTAAGCGATCCGGCCGGTTTGAGAACTCCCTTTGGAACAGTGGGTTATGGTGGTTTTTTCGACGCAGGTGACTCCGAACCCTCGATAAAGCGATTCCGATCCCACGCTCGCGCGACTCCGAACCCCCGATGCAGGCGGTTGCCGGGCGCTGTGGATAACCCTAGCGTGGTGTCACTAAAACCACGATAAATCTGAGTCGGGCAGTGACATCGGATCTGAGTATCTCCAACGCCGGGCGCGGGCTTGCGCCGGATCGGTATCGTCAGGCGGATTTCTTCGTCTGCGATATCTTCGACGCGATCCCCAAGGATGATCTCGCGACCATGGAGCACCCGGTGTTCAGCCTCGCTACCCGGCCGGACAGGCGGGTGCTGTCCTATGCCCATAACGGGGTGGAGATCGAGGTGACCCCGAGCGTCAAGGGGCTGGCCACGATCCACGACAAGGACATCCTGATCTTCTGCATCAGCCAGCTGATGGCGGCGCTGAACGCGGGGCGCGCGGTGAGCCGGACGCTCCAGATCAAGGCCCATGATTTGCTGGTGGCGACGAACCGCGAGACATCCGGAGACGCGTATCGGCGGCTGCGCGAGGCGTTCGAGCGGCTGGCAGGCACGCGGATCACCACCAACCTGACCACCGGAGGGCAGGAGGTGACGCGCGGCTTCGGGCTGATCGAGAGCTGGGAGATCGTGCGCAAGGCGCGCGGCGGGCGGATGGTGAGCGTGAGCGTGACGCTGTCGGAATGGCTCTTCAATGCGGTGGTCAGCAAATCGGTGCTGACGCTGAGCCGGGATTACTTCCGGCTGCGCAAGCCCCTGGAGCGGCGGATCTACGAGTTGGCGCGCAAGCATTGTGGCCGGCAGGCGCGCTGGGTGGTGTCGGTGGACCTGCTCTTGAAGAAGTCGGGCTCGGCCTCCCCGCGCCGGGTGTTTCGCAAGATGCTGCGCGACATGATCGCCGCCGATCATCTGCCCGATTACGAGATGGTCGAGGTGCCGGGCGACAAGATCGCGTTTGCCTTGCGCGGCGGGCTGGTGGAGGACGCGGGCCCCGGGTTGGGTGCGGCCCTGCCGCCCCTGCGGGCCGAGACCCTGGAGGAGGCCCGGGCGCTGGCACCCGGCTGGGATGTCTACGGGCTGGAGGCGGACTGGCGCGCGTACTGGGCCGGATCGGGCCGTCCGCGCCTGCGCAGCGCCGACAAGGCGTTCCTGGGCTTCGTGCGGGCGCGCATAGGGGCGGAAGGGTAGGCGGGCGCATGCCCGCAGGGTATTGCAGGGGGTGGTGAGCTTCGCGGTTAGGTACCTTGGTCAAACAACTCCAATCGCTCTGCTCGTTCGAGTAACATCTTGACCGACGACGGCTGCCAGCTCGTGCGACCTCGGGGGGTGCGTTCGCGCATAGCTTCCAGCCGGTCGCAAATCGCTTGCAATGTGATTTCGGGGTCAGCACCTTTTATTGCAGCGACAATCGCAGGCAGGCGGTCGTCAGTTTCGCGGCGTCCAGCGCGCCCAAGCACTTCAGCGGGCAGGAACCCGTCCCGGACGTAGGCTTTCACGGCGCGGAGCAGGCGGCTTTGCGTCCAATGGCGGCCGTGGGGCAGGGGGCCATTAATGATCCGCAGCACGTCTTCCCAAGCCATATCGGGGCGCAGGCGGCGCACATGGGGCACCCAATCCTGCGCGGTCTCGTTCAGTCGCTCCATATAGCCATCCTGTCGCGCCAGCCGCACCTTGCGCAGCGCAGCGGGGTCTTTGTTGCGAAGCCCAGGATTGCCACCAACGCGACCCTTGGCGCGTGCCGAGGCAAGCCCGGCCTTGGTGCGCTCTCGGATCAGGGCACGTTCGAACTCGGCCGCGGCGCCCAGAACCTGCAGCGTGAACTTGCCCTGCGGCGATGCGGTGTCGATTGGATCCTGCAGGGAGCGGAAAAAAGCTCCCTTGGCTTCCAACCGCTCGATCACCTCCAGCAAGTGCGACAAGGACCGTGCAAGCCGGTCGATCCGAACGACAACCAGAGTGTCGCCCTTGCTAATGCGCTCCAAGACCCGCGCAAGCACCGGCCGCGCGCGATTGCCGCCTGAGGCGTGTTCTTCGAAAATCTCGGAACATCCCGCAGATTGAAGGGCCTCCGACTGGGGCAGGGGGGTCTGATCCTCTGTGGAAACACGGGCATAGCCTATCAGGGACATGAAATCGGGCCGTTTGCAATTTAAGATATCAATAATAAACGACCATTTGTAAACAAATGCAAGCAGGCGCTCTCTGATCGTGCTCATCCAAAATTCCTTGGTTTCCTTGCGCTGAGCGCGGTCTGAGAGGCTTCACCGGCAGTCGCGCGCGCGTACTATATAAAGAGCGACGGCAACCGCCACAAAATCACTTGGGTAATGTGCAAAACTTCAGTATTTTGCATATATGAATATGCAAGCCTCTACTTTGACTGATGATTTCGATGACCCCCTCAACACCATCGAGGAGGATGAAGAGGCTCACGAAGACGATCTCTGGTTTCTGCCTGGGCCACTCGAGGAAGAACCGGATGATTTGCCTCCCGGGCCACGGGCGGAACCGCCAGACACTGCTGTCGTAGATGACTGGGCAAAGGCAGAAGGCATTCACGCTGCGCGACTGGCACGGGTCGCTGGACGCCTGGGTGCTCTGGATGACCGGCTACTGCGCGGTCCTGAAGGCTGGCGGCACCGCCTCGCTCTTATCGAGGCGGCGGATCTTAGCTGGTTCGCAGGGGACCGGGTGAGTTCTGATCGTCTGGCGCTCTGGATATCGATGCGGCTGTCGGGTGCACAGGATGACCCGGATGCGCTGGCACGCGTTGGATGGGCTGTTCGGCGCTTGACAGGCGGTCCCGGACCGAAGGCTGACTTGGCCGCCTTCCTGGATCGCCGCGATCCCGAGAACATTGAAGACAGCGCGGAACGCTTCAAAGATCGCGCGGTTGGATGGCTGGACGTCATGGCGGCTGCGGGCGAGCTCCACCCGATCACGCGGGCTTGCATGGGCTTTCATCTCTGGAGTCTGGCGGGTCTCGGTGGGCAGGGCGACCAGATCGAAGCCGCCGTCACGGCGTCCAGGATCGCGGCCAGAGACGGAAGCGGCGCCGTCTTCGCACCGCTCGCCATGGGCGGGGCAGGGGGGCTGCGTGTTTCGGGCTTGCCACCCGAACGTTTGGCCCGCTGGCTGGATGGGATGAACAGCGCAATTCTGACGGCGATGCGCCATCTAGATGGTACCCAAACATGGAGTGTTCGGGCGGAAGGAGCCATGTCTCAGCTTTCGGGCAGAACTCCGGCTGCTCTTCGGTCTGTGTTGACAGAGTGGCCTTTGGTGTCGGCCCCGATGGCGGAGGCCCTAACAGGCGCAAGTCGCGCGGCTGTTCAAAGGAACCTCGCATGGATGGAAGAGCGAGGCCTGATCCGAGAAGTGACGCAACAAGGACGATTCAGGATGTGGCGGATCAAGGATTAGACCGTTGTGATCAGATCCAGCGACAGGGACCTTCTCGATTCATTGAGAGAGGATCGCCGCCGCCAATGCTTGCGTTCATCGATGCCGCCAGAGGGTCGTGGTTTGAACATCGAGCTAAGTGTTTTGGTCAGAATCGCTCTGTGTGATCCGGCAACGAGCTATGGCAGGCTTTCGAAAAGATCCGGTGTGTACTCACCCGATTAATGCAACAGTCCCCAGCCGAGTGACCCTGCCCGAAACCTTCCCCGCGGGGAAGGTTTCCGGGCTGGACCTGCCTGACGACACCCGCCCCGTGGCCCGGATCCGCGACGGGGTCGAAGCCCTAGCCGATCCCGAGACAGAGCTTTGTCCGGGCGATTGCCTGCTGCTCGCCGGCACGCCCGAGGCGCTGGAGACCGCCGCCAAGGCCCTGAAAGACGCCTGAGCCGGGAACCTTGCCGCCACCCACGCGTTACACCCGCGACATGCAAGCTGCGGAGGACATGCCATGGGCGACCACGGCCCCCAGATCAAGGATGACGACACCTACGAGGCCCTGCGCGACGACGGTGCCTCCAAGGCGAAGGCCGCCCGGATCGCCAATGCACAGGCCTCCGACACCCAAAACCCCGCGTCCAAAGGCGGGTCCGCCCCACCCTATGAAGAGTGGACCAAATCGGAGCTCTACGACCGCGCAAAGGAACTCGACATCCAGGGCCGGTCCGACATGAGCAAGGCGGACCTCATCGACGCTCTGCGCAACCAGTGAGGACAACATGGCGTTTCAAACCGGACAACAGGTCGCCTGGGATTGGGGCAACGGCACCGCCGAGGGCAAGATCACCCAGATCTATACCGAAACGGTGACCAGGACCCTCAAGGGCTCGGAGGTCACCCGCCACGGCAGCGACGACACCCCTGCCCTGCTGATCGAACAGGAAGATGGCGACCAGGTGCTCAAGAGCTGCACCGAAGTGCGCCCCGCCTGACCCTGTACCCTGTCAAAGGAGACCCCCATGGATATTGAAATCACCGGCATCGGAGGCTTCATCCTCCTCGTTCTCAACATCTGGGCGTTCGTGTCGATCATCTCGTCCAACGCCACCACCGGCCGCAAGGTGATCTGGTGCCTGCTGGTGCTGATCCTGCCGCTGATCGGCTTCCTGATCTGGCTGTTCGCCGGGCCAAGGGGGGCGCGGCATACCGCCTGATCCCTCTCCCGATCCTGTCTGACCGGCCCGGTTCGGCGCGGGCGGCCGCCCTCCCTCGGTCGCCTGCGCCCCGAAACCTTCCCCGCGGGGGAGGTTTTTTCAGTCGAGCTGGTCCAGAAACAGGCGCACGGCCTGCTCCAGCTTGCGCCGCTCCAGCGCCGAGAAATCCCTCTCCAACCGGATCTCCAGCCGCCCGTTGGCCGCGGTGCATTTCGCCCGGCCCTGGGGGCGCTCCATCTGGAAGGTGGTCTTGGCCTTGGTGCCGCCGGGGGTTGCCGGGACCGCGGGCTTGGGCGCGGGCCGCGGTGCATCCTCGGGGATCTCGCCCCCCGCAAAACGCCGCAGCACGGCCAGCTCCTCGACGACGGAGCGGTTCTCCCAGGTCTTGAGCTCTTCGCGGATCGCGTGGGGGATCCCCTCCATCTCGTCCATGCGCGCGGCCAGGGTCGTGCCGAGCGCGCGCGGGATCTCGGTGGGAAATTGCAGGTCCTCGCCCAGCTCCCGCATCACGCGGATGAAGGCACGGATATAGCTGCGCTTGGAGTAGTTGGCCGACTGGAACAGTTCCGCCACCGCGCGGTTGGGATCGTTCTCGGCGGTATGCGGGTCGGCGGCGTAGTTCAGGGCCAGCTGGGCCATCTCGGCAAAGGAGATGTCCTTGCGCACCATGTTCTCGTCCACCATCCGGCGATAGAGCGCTTCCAGCGCCGCGCCGCGGGCCTCGATCCCCGCCGGGATCGCGCCCCAGGTCTCGGCATCGCCGGTCTCGTCCAGCAGCCGGCGATAGGCCTGCACCCGGCGGTAGCCCTGGATCAGTTCGTAGCGGCCATCCTCCCGCGGCTCGACCCGGATCGGGTTCGACAGGCCCAGGTCGCGGATCGAGGCGATCAGCTCGTCAAGCTCCGGGTCTAGCCCCGGCAGGCGGTCGCGGGCCAGCTTGTAGGTTTCGATCTGGTCCAGCGGGATGCGGTCGACGATCTGCCCGGCCTTCTTCAGGCGGACGAATTCATGGGCGAGCTTGTCGTTTTCCGCCCGGATCTGCGCCTCCAGCGCGCCGCGGTCGCGAGCGTGATCCGAGGTCTCGGTGATTGCCGCGGCCATGGGACCGCGCCGGGGCGGTGTGGTCTCAGCATGTGAAACCTTCCCCGCGGGGAAGGTTTTCGGCGGGGCCGCGTCGGCTTCGGGCGGCATCTCGATGTCGAACATGCGGCGTTTCTTGCTCATGGCGTGTCCTCCAGATTGTCCCAGGCGGCCAGCATGTGACCGCGAAACTCGGTGTAGGCTGCATCGAAGGTGGCCCGCGCCCGGCGCCAGGTGCCCCGGGTCATCTCGCGGTAGTCGATCTCGTAAACCGATGACAGGAAACGGCCCGACTGTTCGACCGCGCGGGTCATCTCGATCGGACTGTCGGCGACCCGGTCCCCGAAGACCTGCTTGAAGGCCTGGAACATCGCCCGGTGCAGCTCGTTGCCGGGCTCGTATCGCGTCATCAGGAACCGTATGTCACGAAACACTTTCGGAAGCGTAACCCCGGCGCGCGCAAAGCTGTCGGCGCCGTGGGCGAGATCCTCGAGCGCCTCGGCGAGCTGGCCGATGAAGGAGGTGGTGCTGTCATACTCCCAATAGCCCGGGCCCGAGGGGATATAGAGCATGTCGGCGGCGAAGACCGCGTTCATGGACTGGTAGCCGATGGCGGGCGGACAGTCGAAGAGGATGATGTCATAGGCGTCGTCCGGGATCTGGTCGAGAAAGCGCGACACGGCCGCGAAGAAGGACCATTCGGGGTTGAGGTGGCGGTACTGGGCGGAGGCGAACTCGACAAAGGCCGCGTTGGCGCAGGAGGGGATGATGTCGATGGTCGGCCAGGCGGTCGGCTGGATGAAGTCCGACACCCGCAGCGCGCCGAGCCCGAGATCCTGGATCGCGGCGGGCAGCTGGCGGCGGGGCAGGGCGGTGCCGCTCTCGGCGCCGGCGGCGGTGGCGTTCATCCGCTCGGTCTCGCGGATCAGGTCGCGGGCCATGATGCCCCAGACGGTGTGATCCTCGACCACGTCCGACAGGCCCATGGAATGGCTGAGGGTTGCCTGGGGGTCGAAGTCCACGGCGAGGACGCGGTAGCCATCGAGGGCGGCGGCATGGGCGAAGTGCAGCGCCACGGTGGACTTGCCCGCGCCGCCCTTGAAGTTGACGATGGCCACGCGGATGGGGCAGGGGGCGGAGGTGCCACAGAGCAATGTCGTCCCCCTGCGCCCGGTTCCGGAGGTGAGCCGGGCGGGCGGGCTCTGGCCGCAGGTGCAGCTGCAGTTGCGCGACAGCTACCCGGCGCAGTTCGCGACCTGGTTCAGCAAGCTCGAAGAGGTGGACCTGGAGGGCGGGTGCCTGACCCTGGCCGCGCCCTCGGCCTTCGTGGCGGCGACGGTGATGCGGGATTTCGAGGGGCTGCTGGTCTCGGCCGCCCGGCAGGTGGAACCGTCGATCCACCGGGTGGTGCTGCAGAAGCCATAAGGCTCTGAACCTGGGTTTAGAGGCTGTTTCGCGCCCCTAGATCAGTGGCCGGGTCTGCATGCGGGTTTCGTCCACCAAGCCGATCTCGGCCAGGGCAGCCACGTCCGGCACGGTGAGCCGCCCGTCGGACCAATCGGCCAGACCCTGCCCGCGCAACCGAGAGAGGGTCTTGTTGGTATGCACCAGCGACAGGCCGAGCGCGTCGGCGAGATCCTGTTGCCGGTAGGGCAGGGGGCATTGTCCATCCTCGACCAACCCCACCGCGTCCGCACGGGTGAAGAAGCGGTGCAGGCTCCAGGCGAGTTTTTCGAAGGCACCCTTCTGGCCGACCGTGGCGAGGGACTCGCCCAGGAAATGTTCCTCCACCGCGGCGAGGAAGGTCAGGTCGAAGGCGCGGGCGGGGTGGGTCTTGAACAGGGTCCAGATGTCGGCGCGGTTGAACACGCACAGGGTCATGTCCGTGGTGCTTTCGACCGAATGGTGCATTTCGCCCATGACGCTGGCCTGAAGGCCGATGAAATCCCCCGGCAACACGAAGCTGACCACCTGGCGCCGTCCGTCCGAGAGTGTCTTGTAGCGCAGCCCGTGCCCGGACAGGCAGGTATAGAGCTGGGCCGCGTTGGAGCCTTCGAGCAGCAGCTGGGTGCCGGCGGTCACGGTCATCTCGCCGGTCTTGAAGCGGCGCATGAAGGCGACTTCCTCCTCCGTCATGGGCGAAAAGAGCGCATTCTTGCGCAAAGGGCAGGCGGTGCAGTCGATGGTCATGTTTCCTCGTCTTACTATGTCACAGTTTAATGCATGGAATGGCGCGGTCTGCGATGTTGGACCCTTGTCTTTTCAAGGAGTCGAATGTGGTGGCGCCACACGCATTGCTGTTCACCCGGAATGTTCTGGAGGCAGAGGATCTGTCCGAGATGCTGCGCGCCCTGCGCGGCTGGGAGGCCGCGACCTGCCGGGATCTGGCGGCGGCGCTGGAGCTGGCGACGCGGGCCGGTGCGCGCCTGCAAATGGCCTTTGTCACCCCGCCGGTACCCGCGTTGGAGGACAGCGGGCTGCTGATTGCGTTGCGTGGCACGGGGGCGCGGATCGTGGTGATCGACCTCGACGCGGCAGCGGCGGGACCGCTCGGAGTGGAGACCCTGGCGCGGCCCTTCACGGCCGAGCAGGTGCGCGACCTGCTGGACAGCGACCCGCGGGCGCGCTCGGGCTGAGCAGGCCGGGGCCCGCGCCGCTTGCGTGTGGTCAGACAAGGCATTCCACAAGGTGAACGACGGTCGGAGCGGAAAAGTTCCGGGAACCGATCTGTCCGAGCGCGCGTTGTCGGCCTGAGCGAGGAGCAGGAAAGGACCGATTGTGCGTGCTTGGAGTTTGATTTTCTTTGTTTTTGCGGCCATCTCGGCCCTGTTCGGCTTCACCGGTCTGGCGGAGGCGACGGCCGGAATCGCCGTGGTTTTGTTCTGGATTTTCCTTGTTCTCGGCTTCGGTGCACTGGCCTGGGGGATCAGCACGCGCAACCGGGACTGAGCCCCGCGCCACGGGCTGCGCGGACGCCGGGTCTGGACGCGGTCCGCCCGGAGCCTTAGAGCGGTTCGAGATTTTTCTTCGCAAGTGTAAGGAGCCCCCATGGAGCGCCGTGATGCCCTGTCCGAACTGTTTTTGTCCGAACTCGCCACGAACCCGGATTTCGAGCCGAATTTCTACAATGCCCTGGCGGAGGTGGCGCAGGATGTCCTGACCATCGAGAAGAACGACAAGGCATATGCGGCGGCCCGGGTTCTGGCGCGTCTGGCGGTGCCGGATCGCATCCTGTCGTTCCGGGTGACCTGGGCGGATGACGCGGGCGAGGTGCAGGTGAACCAGGCCTGGCGGGTGCAGACCTCCAACGCGATCGGGCCCTACAAGGGCGGCTTGCGGTTTCACCCGTCGGTGACGCAGGACACCCTGAAATTCCTCGGCTTCGAGCAGTGTTTCAAGAATGCGCTGACCGGGCTGCCCATGGGCGGGGCCAAAGGCGGGGCGGATTTCAACCCGCGCGGCCGGTCCCGGCAGGAGATCATGCGGTTCTGCCAGGCGCTGATGGCGCAGATGGCGCCTTTCATCGGGCCGGACCAGGATGTGCCCGCCGGGGACATCAATGTCGGCACGCGGGAGGTCGGCTGGCTCTTCGGGGCGTGGCGGCAGCGGCGCGGGATGTTCGGGGGGGCGTTTACCGGCAAGGGGTTGAGCTTTGGCGGCTCGAAAATGCGGGTGGAGGCGACCGGCTTCGGAGTGGTCTATTTCGTGGCCTGCATGCTGGCGGAGATGGGCACGTCCCTGGAGGGCAAGCGGGTGCTGGTCTCGGGCAAGGGGAACGTGGCCACCCATGCGGCGCAGAAGGCGGTGGAGGAAGGCGCCAAGGTGCTGACCCTGTCGGATACGGGCGGCACCCTTCTGGCCGAGGAGGGCCTGACGCTGGATGCGATTGCCTGGGTTCAGGCGCGCAAGGATGCGGGTGAGGATATCGCCGCGCCCCCGGCGGAACTGGGCCTGCGGTACCTGGAGGGGCAGACGCCCTGGCATATCCCGGCGGATATCGCGCTGCCTTGCGCCACCCAGAACGAGCTGGATCAGAGCGCGGCGGAGATCCTGCGCGACAATGGGCTGATGCTGCTGGCCGAGGGGGCGAACATGCCGCTGACGCCGGGGGCCAGCCGGGTGATGCGCCTCGCGGGGATCGCGGTGGCGCCGGGCAAGGCGGCCAATGCGGGCGGTGTCGCGGTCAGCGGGCTGGAGATGACGCAGAACGCCCAGCGGCTGACCTGGAGCGCGGCCCGGGTGGACGAGACCCTGCGCGACATCATGGAGCGGATCCACCGCGCCGTGGTCGCCGAGGGCCGCGTGGATGGCCGGATCGATTACGGGCGCGGGGCGAATATCGCGGCCTATCGCAAGCTGGCGGATGCGATCACGGCCCAGGGCGTGTTGTGATGGCGGGGCGGCGCAGCGGGGCTCAGGCCCTTGTGGAGAGCCTGTTTTCGGCGGGCGTGGACACGGTCTACGGCGTGCCGGGCGAGGAGACCACGGCGCTGATGGCCGCCCTTCACGACAGCGAGATGGCGTTCGTGCTGTGCCGGCACGAACAGGCGGCGGCCTTCATGGCCGGGGTGCATGGGCGGCTGACCGGGCGACCGGCGGCGTGTCTCGCCACGCTGGGGCCGGGGGCGACGAACCTGGTGACCGGGGTGGCCGATGCCACGCTGGATTTCGTGCCGATGATTGCCATCACGGGGCAGGGGGGGTGCGGCCGCCTTGGCCGGGAGAGCCACCAGATCATCGACCTGGAGGCGCTGTTTGCGCCGGTGACGAAACAGAGCCGGACCTTGCTGGAGGCCGACGCGGTGCCCGGGGCCGTGGCCGAGGCCGTGCGCCTGGCCCGGGCGGAAAAGCCGGGCGCGGTGCATCTGTGCCTGCCCGAGGACGTGGCGGACGCGCAGACCGCGCTGCGCGATGTGCCGGTGCCCCAGGTCCTGCCCAGCCCCCCCGCGCCGGAGGCGATTGCCCAGGCGCTGACCCTGTTGACCCGGGCGGAACGGCCCATCCTGCTGGCCGGGGCCGGGGTGATCCGGGCCGGGGCGACGGCGGAGCTGCGCGCCTTTGCCGAGGCGACCGGGATCGCGGTGGTCACGAGCTTCATGGCCGGGGGCGTGCTGCCGCCGGAGCACGAGTTGACCCTGTTCACCGTGGGCCAGCCCGAAGGCGATTATGTGGATCTGTCCTTCGAGGCGGCGGATCTGATCGTGTCGGTGGGGTTCGACCCGGTGGAATACCCTGCCGCGGATCTGAGCCGGGACGGGGCGATACCGGTGCTGCATCTCGGGGCCGGCCCGGCCCCGGCGGATGCGGGCTGGCACGTCGCCGGGCAGGTGGTCGCGGGCTTGCCCGAGACCCTCGCGGCGCTCGCCGAGGCACTTGAGGCGCGGCGCTGGGACATGCCGCCGGCCTTTGCCGGGGTGCAGGCGGGGATGCGCAAAGCCTTTGCAAGAGCCTATTCCACGTCGTCGGAGGGGCCGGTCGCGCCCCAGGATATCTGCGCCGAGATCACCCGGCAGTTGCGCGCCGAGGACACGGTCCTGTCCGGCGTGGGGCTGCACAAGCTGTGGATCGCGCGGCATGTGCTGCCGCGGCGGCCCGGGCAGGTGATCATTCCCAACGGGCTGGCGGGGATGGGCCTTGCCCTGCCCGGGGCGGTTGCGGCGGCGCGGTTGCAGCAGGCGGGCCGGGTGCTCGCGATCTGCGGCGACGGGGACGTGATGATGAACGTCCAGGACATGGAGACGGCGGCGCGGCTGGGTCTCGACCTGACGGTGATGGTCTGGGAGGACGGCGGCTATGGCCTGATCGACGCGCATCAGCAGAAGGCCGGGGACGACTCGACCTTCGGCTTCGGCACGCCCGACTGGGGGCGGCTCGCGCGCGCCTTCGGCTGGAGCCATGCGCCGGTCGCGGGCCTGTCGGAGTTGGGCGAGATCCTGCGCGCGGGCCATGACAGCGCCGGGCCGACCCTGGTCTCCGTGCCGGTGGATTATGCCGCCGGAGGGGGCTTGCCGGGGGTGCGCCCCGCGGCGTGAGGCGGAACAAAACCGCGCATGCGGACGTTGGTCTTTCAAGCAATGAGCAAGGAGACAGACATGACCGACGCATTGAAAATCATCCCCTCCACCGACGACGTGTCCACCGGCGTCCGCGACACCGCCACCATCGCCAGCGGTCTGGCGGATGTGCTGTCGGACACCTACCGGCTGGTGTTCAAGACCCATGCCTATCACTGGAACGTGGAGGGACCGCTGTTCTATTCGGTGCACAAGATGACCGAGGAGCAGTACGAGAACATGTTCGCGGCCGCCGACGAGCTGGCCGAGCGGATCCGCGCCCTGGGCGAGCTGGCCCCGATGCAGCTGAGCGCCGTGATGGAGCGGTCGCGGGTGCAGGACGGCCATGATGGCATGAGTGCCTTCGAAATGATCGAGGATCTGGCCGCCGACCATGAGAAGATCGCGCACCGGCTCCACGCGCTGGTGGAGCTTGTGGAGAGCCGCAAGGACCCGGTGACCGAGGATCTGGCGACCGAGCGCAGCGCGTTCCACGAGCAAGCGGCCTGGATGCTGCGCGCGCTGACAAAGTCCTGACAGCTCTGATCCGAGTTGCCTGCCTGGCCCCGCCGTTCCCGGCGGGGCTTTTTTCATGGCGTGTTGACGTTTGGGAAACGGGCGTTTCGTGCTACGGATGACATCGCCATGCATCCGGACCGAGGGAGAAACGCAATGCCCGATCATGCCCGAAAGGCCAGCCCGGAAGGGGCGGTGGCCCCGCTCATGCCGGTGCGACAGCGGCGCGCGACCTTGGCCGCGACCCCGTTGCAGGCCGTGATGCAGGCGAGCCCGCGGGTGACACAGCTTCTGGCGATGCAACAGGGGATGGCCGCGCGGGCGGTGCAGCGGATGGCTGTCGAGGACGAGGCGCCTTTGCAGGGCAAGGGTCTGGAGGATGAGGAGCCGCTTCAGGCCGCCGGGCTGGAAGATGAAGAGCCGCTGCAGGGCAGGGGTCTGGAGGACGAAGAGCCGTTGCAGGGCAAGGCGAACGGCGCCGCGCCCGTGCAGGCGCAACCGGGTCCGGGGGGGAATGGGGGCCTGCCGCCGCAGTTGCAGGCGGGCGTCGAGGCGTTGTCGGGCCACTCCATGGCTGATGTGCGGGTGCATCGCAATTCCCCGCAGCCCGCGCAGGTCGGCGCGCTCGCCTACGCCCAGGGCCGTGATATCCACCTGGGCCCGGGACAGGAGAAACATCTGCCCCACGAAGCCTGGCACGTGGTCCAGCAGGCCCAGGGCCGGGTGCGGCCCACGATGCAGGCCAAGGGCGTGGCGATCAACGACGACGCGGGGCTGGAGGCCGAGGCGGACCGGATGGGGGCGCAGGCTCTTCACCAATCGAAATTCACGCCGACCGAGGTCATGAAGACCGGGGCGCCGATGCAGGCCCGCGCCGTTCTTCAGCGCAAGAGCAAATCCGATATTACCGACGCAATCATGGATCAACACAGTCAAACGGTTGCGATGTTTCCCGGGAATGCGAACACGCCTATTACGAGGGTTTTCGGCCTTCGCGAGCTGGCAGCCGCGATTGTCCACAGAGGCTATAGCGGGACCCAAAAAGACTTCGCGGCTTTGATGAACGAGATGGAGACAAACGCTTGGTGCGTTGCGGCCTGGGTTCACAAGGGGGGTCTTGGTGGCGCCGCGGGTGGCGCGGACCCTGAACCCCACATCACGCTTATGGTCGGCGGCACGGGCTACCATGTCAGGGTAAAGACGGGCAGCAAACTGGTCCTGAAGAACGCTAAAGGCGGCATGCTGCCCCAAGGCGGCGCCCAGGTTGACAACTCGGTTGATCCTTATGCGGATTTTGCGGCCACGGACCTGACAACCAAGGGTAAAGAGAAAGCGCTCAAATACCGAAACAAAAACGGAGGGAGTGTGCCCCAGGCGGTCGCATTTGTAGCAAGCGGTTGTCCCGATGAAGGCCGATACTCAAAGGGAACGGAAACTCTCAGGTATCGGGCCGATACCGGGTATTTTGCCATATATGACTCCGCTGGTGGCGGCGGCTGGAAAAAAGACGTCAAGGCCAGCAAGACTGCACGGAGGCTCTACTTCAAGTAAACCGCTCACAAGGCGCACATTACGGACCCCTTGTTCTCTGATTTCCGAGCCTTGCCTTGTGCCAACCCGAAACCGTCACATGGTGAATGTGCGGTCCCGGGTGTCTTGACGGTTACGCCTTCAACGTCTCGGTCGACGCGAAGAACATCGCCTGGCTGACGGCCGAGCGGACTTGTTGCTCGGTGTAGGGTTTCGAGATCAGGAAGGCGGGTTCGGGGCCTTCTCCGGTCAGCAGGCGTTCGGGGTAGGCGGTGATGAAGATCACCGGGACTTCGCCGTCGCGGTCGAGGATGCGGTTGACCGCGTCGATGCCGCTGGACTGATCCGCGAGCTGGATGTCAGACAGGATCAGGTCGGGTTTCTCCTCGGCGGCGAGCTCGAGCGCGCGGGTCTCGGTGCGGGCGATGCCGGTGATGCGGTGGCCCATCTCGGCCACGATGCTTTCGAGATCGGCGGCGATGATCGCCTCGTCCTCGATGATCATCACCTTGCCGCTGACCGACCGGGCCATTTCCGCATAGGCGATGTCCACGAGTTCCGAGACCTCTTCGGCGGTGGCGTTCATCACGAAGGCGAGCGGCGTGATGTCGAAGCCCTCGACCGTGTGCAGCAGCAGCGCCTCGCGGGTGTTCGGGGTCAGCCGCCGCAGATGATCCTGGGCCTTGGCCTGCAGGCTGCCGGGAGCGAATTCGTCGTCCATCTGCGCGCCGGAGCTGGACCAGATCGCGTGGAACACCCGGAACAGGCCCGCCTTGGGCCCGTGGGCTGCGTCGAACTGGGCCGGGTCCGACAGGATCGCTTCGAGCGTGGCGGCGGCATAGGCGTCGCCGGAGGCGGTGCTGCCGGTGAGGGCGCGGGCATAGCGGCGCAGGTAGGGAAGGTTGGCTCCGATCTGAGCCGAAAGCGATGTATCAGTCACCTGGGACATGAACCCCTCTTGTTGTTCGGATGGCCCGGACTTTGAAAGCGTCCGGGCGCGAGCTAGGTTTTTTTTCGACCGAAGTCTGGAACCAAACGCGCGGTCCTGCGTTTCGGTTCCACAATAATTCGCAGGACCGGATGCCTTGACCCAGAAAGACGTGATGCAGAAACGGCGGAAATCAACGCTCGATGCCCAGATCGACCAGAACCTCAAGCGCGCCTATGAGGATGTTCTGAAGGAAGAGGTGCCGGATCGGCTGACCCAGCTTCTGGAGCAGCTCAAGGCGCAGGATGCCAAGAAAAAGTCCGGGGGTGACGCATGAGCGGTGCACCCAAGGCGGACCCGCGCGACGAGATCGTCGAGCATTTGTCGGCCATGCGCGCCTTTGCGGTCAGCCTGACACGCAACTCGGCCACCGCCGATGACCTGGTGCAGGACACGCTGGTCAAGGCCTGGTCGAATATCGACAAGTTCCAGGCCGGGACGAACATGCGGGCCTGGCTCTTCACCATCCTGCGTAACACCTATTATTCCCTGCGCCGCAAGCGCAAGCGGGAGGTCGAGGACACCGAGGGCGAGATGGCCGCGGGCCTCGCCCAGAAACCCGACCATGACGGGCGCTTGCAGATGCGCGAGTTTGGGGAAGCCTTCGCCGAGTTGCCGGACGAGCAGCGCGAGGCGCTGATCCTGGTTGGCGCGGGCGGATTTTCCTATGAGGAAGCCGCCGAGATGTGCGGCGTGCGGATCGGCACGATCAAGAGCCGGGTGAACCGTGCGCGCAACAAGCTGACCGAGCTTCTGGAGATGTCGGAGGACGACGCGATGGAGATGACCGACAGCGTCACCCAGGGCATCGTTGCCGGAAACCAGAGCGCGGCCTGAGCCTGTGCGCCTGTCCTTGCGCAGCCTGCCGGTTCGGCTGATCGGCCTGATGACGCTTGCCCTGCTGCCGCTCGGGTTGATCTCGCTCTACCAGACGCGGAGCGTGATCGACCGGGCGGAGGATCTGGCCCGCGGCGCCCTGATCGCCGAAGCGCGGCAGGCCGTGGCCCTGGAGCGTCGGGTCCTGATCGAGGCGGTGGGCGCGGCCCGGGGGCTGGGGGTTGCCCTGTTGCCGCTTCTGGACGATCCCGCCCGGTGCAGCGCGGTGCTGGGCGAATTCATCGACCAAAGCAACCAGATCGTGTTCGCCGGATTCCTGCCGCCGGACGGGGTGATGCGGTGTTCGAGCCATGGCGAGGAGGTGGATTTCTCGGATTTTCCGGGATTTGCAGAGTTGATGGCCGCGCCGGGCCTGAGTTTCGAGGTGAACGAACAGGGCGCGGTGAGCGGCCAGTCAGTGATGATCGCCAATGTGCCGATCTATGCGGCGGGGGCATTTGCGGGTTATGTCGCGATCTCGATCCCCCATGCCATCGTCAACGACCTGTTGCCGAGCCAACCCGCCGAGCGCGGGCTGGAGATCGTGGTGCTGAACCGCGCGGGCGAGGTGATCTCCGCCTCCGAAGGGTTGGACGGGGCTCGGGCGCTCTTGCCCGAGGCGCTGGATACCGGGGTCTTGCGCAGCGATGGCAGCACCACCTTTCGGGGGCGGAACCAAGCCGGGGAAGTACGGGTCTTTGCCACCTTCACCCTGCTGGAGGACGAGGTGCTGGTGATCGGCAGCTGGCCCGTCGGCGCCATCGGGACGGCCCCGGCGCAGGGGCGGATGGCGGTGCTCTTCCCGCTGCTGATGTGGGCGGCTGGGGTGCTGGTGGCCTATTTCGGGCTGCACCGTCTGGTGATCCGCCATGTGAGCGCGTTGCGGGATGCGATGCGCCGCTTCGCCCTGGGGGAGCGGGACGTGGCGGCCCTGCAGCTCGACGCGCCCTCGACCGAGTTCGCCCAGGCGCAGCGGGCCTTCAACCGGATGGTTCTGATCCTGTCGGAGGCGGAGGCCCGGCGGGAGCAGGATCTGCAGGACAAGGAGGTGTTGCTGCGCGAGGTGCATCACCGGGTGAAGAACAACCTGCAGATGATCGCCTCGATCATGAACATGCAGAGCCGGACCGTCACCGCGCCCGAGACCAAGCGCGTGTTGCAGGGCTTGCAGCGGCGGGTGCAGGGGTTGGCGGCAATCCACCGGACGCTGTATACAACGACCGAGATGACCTGCGTGGACGTGGCGGCCTTGGCCGACGAGATGGTGTCGGAAGTCGCCGCCCTGGCCGGGCAGGGGGCGCGGGCGGTGACCGTGCGGCGGGATCTGACGCCCTTGCAGCTCTATCCCGACCAGGCGGTGCCCCTGTCCATGGTGTTGTCGGAGATGCTGACAAATGCGTTCAAATACGTGGGCCGGCCCGAGGACGCGGCCGCGCGGATCGACGTGACCCTGAAGGCCGCACCGGACGGGCGAGTGGAGCTGGCGGTGGAGAATACGCGCGGCACGCCCCTTGGCGAGGAACTGGACAATGACAGCACCGGCATCGGCACCCGGCTGATGCGGGCCTTCGTGATGCAGCTCGACGGGGTCGAGGAGGTCGAGGACCTGCCGGACAGCTACAGGATGGTGGTGCGGTTCCGCCCGGCGGAGTTCGTGCCCGATGCTGCCTGAGCGGACGCCCTTCCAGGTGCTGATCACCGCGGAGGAGGCCTGGCCGGCCTTCGAGCGCGCGGTGCTGGACGCACGCGACGAGATCCAGATGGGGTTTCGCATCTTCGACATGACCACCGCCCTGCGCAGCGACGAGGGCCGGGCGGTGGGGGCGGACTGGTTCGACCTTCTGGCGCACAAGCTGGGGCAGGGGGTGCGCATCCGGCTGGTGGTCAGCGATTTCGACCCGGTGATGGCCGCGCCCCTGCACAAGATCGCGCTGGCGACGGCGCGGCAGGGCGCGGGGCTGGCCGAGGTCACGGGCGCGGGCGACCGGCTGGAGGTGGTGCGCGCCCTGCATCCGGCGCGGGCCGGGCTGATGTGGCGCAGCGTGCTGGGGCCGCTGGCCAAGCGCGAGAAGGGCAAGGTGCCGGTCTTTGCCACGGTCACCCATCACCAGAAGATCGCCGTGATCGACCGGGAATGGCTCTATATCGGGGGTCTGGACCAGAACGAGCGGCGGTTCGACACGCTGGAGCATGACCGCAGGGCGCGCCGGACCTGGACCGATGTGCAGCTGTTGCTGCGCGGGCCCGAGGCGGCGGAGGCGGCGGCGCATCTCGACGGGTTCCTGGCGGCCTGTGCGGGGCAGGGGGCCCTTGCGAAGGGTCGGTGTCTGCGGCGGACGATCTCGGCGCCACGGCGGTTGCAGGCGCCGTACCTCGCCCCCTGGACCCGGCTGCGGGAGATCGAGGCGGCCCATCTGGAGGCGATCCGCGATGCCGAGCAGCTGATCTATATCGAGACGCAGTTCTTGCGGTCGAGCCGGATCGCGGCGGCGCTTGCCCATGCGGGGATGAGCCGGCCCGGGCTGCGGCTGATCCTGGTGTTGCCGGCATTGCCCGATGACGTGGCCTTCGAGGACAATCGCGGGGCGGATGCGCGGTTCGGGCTGTGGCTGAGCCACAAGAGCCTGAAGCGGGTGACGGAGGCGTTCGGGCCGCGGGCAGCGGTGCTCAGCCCGGTCAAGCCCGAGCGCGCGGCGGAGGATGACCTGAAGGTCCATGCCGGCGCGCCGATGGTCTACGTCCATTCCAAGGTGCTGATCTGCGACGACCGGCGGGCGCTGGTGGGCTCGGCCAACCTGAACGGGCGGTCGCTGCGCTGGGACACGGAGGTGGCGCTGGATCTGCGCGCGCCGGAGCGGGTGGGGGCCCTGTGGCGGGCGCTGGCGATGCATTGGTGGGGCGGGGCGGTGCCGGACAGCGCGCTGGCGCTGGGGACGGCGCAGGCCTGGTGGGCGGCGCAGGCCGAAGAGAATGCCCGCAGCGCCCCGGAGGCCCGGCGCGGGTTCATGGTGCCCCATGACATCGCGCAGGTGCCGGAGTTGCATATGCCCATGCCCGGGGTGCCCGAGGACATCGTGTGAGATCGGCAAGGCCGGGGCAAAACCCCGGCCTACATCCTTGCGCACAGGGCGGGGCCGGGGGTAGGCCGGGGTTTTATCCCGGCGCCCCGTGCCGTCGCTCAGGCCGCGCTGTCGAAGACCGGCTTGTCGAGGGCGGCGAGGATTTGCGGCTTCCAGTCCTGCACCGTGTTGCCCAGCACCGAGGCGCGCAGCCCGGCCATGCGGGCCTTGCGCTCGGCCGAATCCATGTCCAGCGCCTCCTGGATGCGCAGGTCCATGGATTTGTGCGAGAACGGGTTGGTGATGATGGCATCCTCCAGCTCCACCGCGGCCCCGGCGAATTCCGACAGGACCAGCACCCCGTCGCCGTCGATCCGGGAGGCGATGAATTCCTTGCACACTAGGTTCATCCCGTCCGCCAGCGGCGTGATCCAGGCCACATCCGCCGCCCGGTAATAGGCCACGAGGTCGGTGAACGGGATCGCGCGGGACACCAGCACCAGCGGGTGCCAGTCGAGCGAGCCGAAACGGCCGTTGATCCGGCCCGCGACCTGCTCGATCTCGTTCTGGATCTCTTCATAGGCGGCCATGTTGCGGTTCGCCGACACCGACACATGCATCAGCTGCACCTTGCCGCGCAGGTCGGCCCGAGCCTCCAGCACGCGCTCGAAGCTTTCGAGCTGCTGCACGCCGCCCTTGGTGTAATCGGTGCGGCCCACCGACAGAAGCAGCCGTGTTTCGCCCATCTCGGCGCGGATCTCGGCGGCGCGGGCCTGGGTCGCGGGCGCGCGGGCCTGGGCGTCGATATAGGCGGCATCCACCCCCAGGGGTGTTACCGTCACCGTCACGTCGCGCCCGTCATGGGTGATCGTGCTGGGCAGTACCCGCTCCGTCAGGGCGGTGCCTTCGGAAATCCAGGCCTCGGGCACCGCGTGGCGCTTGGGCGTGTCCACGTCGAACAGGCTGCGCGCGACAGAGACGAAATTCGCCGCATAGCGCGGGATGTGGAAGCCCACCTCGTCACAGGCCAGCAGGCTGCCGATGATTTCCTTGCGCCAGGGCAGCATGTTGAAGATATCCGCCGAGGGGAAGGGCGTGTGGTGGAAGAAGGCGATCTTCACATCCGGGCGCATCGCGCGTAGGAACCCGGGCACCAGCCACAGATTGTAGTCGTGGATCCAGACCACGGCCCCCTCGGCGGCCTCTTCGGAGGCGGCCTCGGCGAAGCGGCGATTCACGTCGCGGAAATTCTCCCACTCCACGGGGTCGTAATTGAACCGCTCCTTGAAGCCGTGCAGGATCGGCCAGAAGGCCTCCTTGGAGGTGACGTGATAGAATTCGCGCACCTGGTCGGGCGCCAGCGGCAGGCGAGAGACCGTGTAGTTCCCGTAATCGTCGGAGATCTCGACCTTGCGGTCGAATTCCGGGGTCTCGGGGGTCTCGGTCTGTTTCCAGGCGATCCAGGACCCGTGGGAGACGCGCCCGAAGAAGCTCTTGAGCGTGGGGACGATGCCATTTGGGCTCTTGTTCTCGCGGAAGACGGTCTGGCCGTCCTCCTCGACCTCTTCATAGGGCTGACGGTGGTAGACGATCACGAGATCTGACGACATGGGTCTCTCCTTCAGCTTTTCGGAAACAGGTTCAGGTGGGTGATCGCCTCGGCGATCCCGGCGACGCCGATGCCGCGCGCGACATGGACATGATCAAGCGGTTCGACCTCGGCCAGCAGGGCGGGCTCGGAGCCGCCCACGGCCACGGCAGGCAGGCCGAGCCGGAGCATCGACAGATCGTTGAGCGTGTCGCCGGCCACCAGCGTCTTGTGGTTCTGCACGCCCAGATGGGTCAGCAGTCGCAGCAGCGAGGGGCCCTTGCTGACCCCCTTGGGCAGGACGTCGAAGAAGCGGTTGTCGGATTTCAGCGCGTCGAGGCCCAGATCGGCCACGATGTCGAAGGCGCGGTCCTCGAAGGCGTCGGGGTCGAGGTCATAGCTCGCCCGGTAGCGGAAGCCCGTCGATTGCAAACGCAACCCCTTCACCCCGCGCAGGGCGGCCTGCACCCGCGTGCCCGCATCGCCCCAGGCGTCGGCGATATCCGCCTCCAGCATCTCGATCGGGCTGAGAAAATGGTCGGTCTTGCCCATTTCGGCGATGGTCGTGCCGACGTCGCCCACCACGTAATCGGGCTTGGGCACCTCGCCGCGGCGGGCCATCTGGCTGATGAACCCGGCGTCGCGGCCGGTGACGAAGATCAGGCCGACCCGGGCGCGGTTCGCCTCGATCCAGTTGTAGAAGGTGGCGCGGTCGGCGTCGGTGCCGCCGAGGAAGGTGCCGTCGAGATCGGTGGCAAGCACCAGGTCCTTGTCGGCGATGGGGGAGGGGGGGAAGGTTTCGTGACGGGTCATGAGATCCTTTCGGCAAGTGTTGCGATGGCCTTATCGGTGGCCGGGTGATCGAAAGACAGGTCCATGGCGCGCGGCTCGGCCTCGATCGGGCGGGCCCAGAGCGCGGCGAAGGCCTGCCCGAGATCCGCGCCGTCATGGAGAATGGCACGGACAGTTTCGCAGATCGGCATGGAGACACCGACGCTGCGGGCGAGATCGGTGACGGAGCGGGCGTTGACCTCGCCCTCCACCACCACGGGTTTGCCGTCGAAACAGGCGGCGCGCGCGAGGCCCTGGCCCAGTTGCTGGCCGAGCGACATGTTGCGCGAGGTCGGGCTGGAGCAGGTCAGGGACAGATCGCCGATGCCCGACAGGCCGGTGACGGTTTCGCGGCGTCCGCCGAGGGCCTCGGCCAGCGTCTTCATCTCGTCGAGGCCGCGGGTGATCAGGGCGGCACGGGTGTTCTCGGCAAACCCCGCGCCGGTCATCATCCCGCAGGCGATGGCGATGACGTTCTTGACCGCGCCACCGATCTCCACCGCCACCAGGTCGTCGGAGACATAGGCGCGGAAGCTCTCGGTGGTCAGGGACACGGCGAGCCGGGCGGCGGGGCTGTCCTGCGGGCGCAGGCGGTCGGCATAGGAGAACGGGAAGGCCACGGTGGCGGCGGTCGGGTGGCCGAGGGCGGTTTCCACCGCGAAGGTGGGGCCCGAGACGCAGCCGATCGGGCATTTGCCCAGTTCTTCTTCGGCCACCTGGGTCATCAACAGGCCCGTCTCGGCCTCGATCCCCTTGGCGCAGACCGCGATGGGCAGGCCGTCGGGGACGTATTCCGCCACCTGGCGCGCGACGCTGCGCACGCTGCGCGAGGGGACCACGATCAGCGCGGCCTCGGCGCCCGTCAGCGCGCCTTCCATGTCCTTGACCGCGCGCAGGCTGGCCGGGAGGGTCACGCCCGGCAGGTGTGGGGTGCTGTTCCCGGCATTGATCTGGCGCAGAACGGCCGGATCCCGTCCCCAGAGCCGGGTTTCAACCCCGGCGCGGGCCAAGGTCACGGCCAGGGCCGTGCCCCAGGACCCGGCGCCGAGCACGGCGACGCGGGCGAAGGGGCGGGCGTTGAATGGAAGGGGGGCGCCGGAGACGGGCTCGTGCTTCATCGGGACCTCGAAGGGTTGGAAGAGGGCGGGGACGGCTCAGGGCACCGGCGCGCAGGGGCGCGCAGCAGTGCCGCGTATATGTCGCTTACAGAACAGTCATGTCGCTTAAAGTGCATTGCTGGCTCCGAAGGTCAATAGTTGTGCCGTATTTCTGCCGGATCTTTCCCCGCTCTGTGCGGTTTTGCACCGACTTGCCGGGAAATCATGCAGGGCGTGGACGCGCGCGGGCACGCCAAAAGGGGCGCCCCGCAGGACGCCCCCTGGTCTGGTCGAGCGACGCGCGGGGCGCCGCCCGGTGTGGGATATTACCCGGAGACAATGGTCTTCAGCTTCATCTCGGCCTGCGAGCGGTCGCTCATGTCCACGGCCAGGATTTCAGCCTTCTGGGCCTCCGTCAGGTTGTCGGCATCCGCCGCGATGTCGAAATCATCCAGAATGCTCTGCACGACTTCGCTGTCCGGGGTTGCGACCTCGACATCCGGGACGGACACGTCCGCGGTGACGTTCGTGTCGGTGGCGGAGGCGCCCACGATCTGTTCCAGCCGCTGTTCGGCCACGGAGCGGTCACTCACGTCGAGCGCCTGGATCTCGGCCAGTTGCGCGGTGCTCAGGCTGTCGGCATCCGCCGCGATGTCATACTCGTTGAGCAACTGCTGGGCGTTGCGGACCAGGTCCATCTTGGCATCGGCGCTCATGTCCGCGAGGGCCGGTGCGGCGAGAAGGGTCAGGGCGGTGGTGTAGGTCAGAATGCGTTTCATGGTGAAACTCCTTTTCGTTCGGTCATGCAGCACGGTCGCGCCGTGCCATTGCCTTACCAACACCGCCAAATCGCTTTGGTTCCGATGATACCAGAAAAGTTCTGCCGCCCGTGGGCGTGGGCCGGTCTCAGCCGCAAGGCAGCGCAGTGCGGGCGGCTTCCAGCTCGGCCAGGGGGCGCTTGGGGTAGCGGGCGAGCAGGTCCGCCACCCCGTCACGGCAGACCGGGCCCTGCCAGGTTGCGGGAAACAGGTGATCGGGCAGGATCGGGGTGCGCAGCACGATCCGGCGCCAGCCATGGACCAGCAGCACGCGCAGGGCGGTGGTCTCCAACGTGGTGAGACCCGGCGCGCTGTCCAGCAACGGCCGCAGACCGGCCAGGGCCCTGGCGAAGTCCGCGGCCATCTGCACCGTGGTCGCGTCGCAGATCCGGGCGGTCATCCAGTCGGGCAGGGCGGTGCCCGGCCCCAGCGGGGTGACGAAGGCGTCGGCAGTCGCCGGCCGGGTGGCGCTGACCAGCAGGGTCGCCGACAGCCAGACGCCCGCCTCGTCCTGGTGTGCCCCTGGCTGACCCGGGTTGAAGGCGGCCAGCCAGGCGGTCTCGGCCCCGGGGCCGGTGCCGTAGATCCGCGGCGAGGCGGCCGCACTTTGCGCCCGGCCGCGGTCGGTGAGGAAATAGGCACTGGTGCGGCCCGCGCGGGCGCTGTCGATCCAGCCATCCTTGCGCAGCCGGTGCAGGGCGACACGCATCGCCTCGGGCCTGATGCCGATCTGGGCGGAGATCTGGCGCAGCAGGGCTGCGCTGATCCGGGCGTCCGGGGCCTGGGCCAGATCGCCGAAGACCGAGATCAGGAAGGACCAGACCCGCGGGGTCCGGTCCCCGGTCAGGTGCTGGACGATCGCGGGAAAGGGCGGGCTCTGCATACCCGGTTCCTAGACCGTGGGGGCGCTGTTTCCAACCCTAGGCGGCATAGGCGATCATGGTGAGCAACTCGTACTCCGCCACCAGGTCGTCCTCCTGGTTGGTCAGGCTCACATGCCAACGCACCTCGCCATATGCGTCGTTGCGCGGGGTCTTGTGCTTGACCGTCAGGCGGGCCTTGAGGCTGTCGCCCGGCGCGACCGGCTTGAGAAAGCGCAGGCTGTCGAGGCCGGTATTGGCCAGAACCGGGCCTTCGTCGGGATCCACGAACAGCCCGGCGGCAAAGCTCAGCAGCAGGTAGCCATGGGCCACCCGCCCGGGGAAGAACGGGTTTCGCGCCGCCGCCGCGTCATCCATATGGGCATAGAAGGTGTCGCCGGTGAACGCGGCGAAATGCTCGATATCGGCCAGGGTGACCTGTCGCGCCGGGGTGTGCAGGGTCTCGCCGATCCGCAGCGCGTCGAAGCCGCGGGTGAAGGGATGGGCCGGGGCCGGGGTTTCGGTCGCGCCGGGCACCCATTTGCCCCCGATCGCGGTCAGCATGTCCGGGCTGCCCTGGATCGCGGTGCGCTGCATGTAGTGCATCACCCCGCGCACGCCGCCCAGTTCTTCGCCGCCGCCGGCACGTCCGGGGCCGCCATGGATCATGTGGGGCAGGGGGGCGCCGTGGCCGGTGGCCTCGCCCATGCTGTCGCGATCGTTGATATAGAGCCGCCCGTGGAAGGCGCCCGCGCCCAGGGCGACCTGGCGCGCGACCTCCGGGTCATGGGTGATCAGCGAGGCCACCAGGGAGCCTGCCCCGCGATTGACCAGGGCCACGGCATGATCCAGGTCGCGGTAGCCCATGACCGTCGAGACCGGCCCGAAGGCCTCGGTGTCGTGCAGGCGCTGCGCGGCATCGGGATCGGCGCAGTGTAACAGCATCGGTGGCAGGAACGCGCCCGTTCGGGCATCGGCGCCGTGGACCGTGAACGCCTCCGGGTCGCCGAAGACACGCTCGGCCTCGGTGGCGATGACGCGGGCCTTCGCCAGTACGTCGCGTTTCTGGCCGTTGGAGACCAGGGCGCCCATGGTGGTGGCGGTGTCGCGCGGGTCGCCGATCACCGTCTTGGCCAGCCGGGCGCCCAGGGCGGCGATCACCCCGTCGACCTGGGCCTGCGGGGCGAGGATGCGGCGGATGGCGGTGCATTTCTGGCCCGCCTTGGCGGTCATTTCCCGCGCCACCTCCCGGATGAAGAGATCGAATTCCGGCGTGCCGGGCACCGCGTCGGGGCCGAGGATCGAGGCGTTGAGGCTGTCCTGCTCTGCCACGAAGCGGACCGCGTTGCGCAGCAGGTGAGGGGCCGCGCGCAGGCGCAGCGCGGTGTCGGCGGAGCCGGTGAAGCTGACCACGTCCTGGCAGGTCAGCCGGTCGAGCATGTCGCCCAGCCCGCCGGTGACAAGCTGCAGCGCGCCGGCGGGCAGGATGCCGCTGTCGAGGATGATCCGCACCGCCTTTTCGGTGACATAGCAGCTGGCGGTGGCCGGTTTGACGATCGCGGGCATCCCGGCCAGCAGGGTCGGGGCGAGCTTCTCCAGCATGCCCCAGACCGGGAAGTTGAAGGCGTTGATATGCACCGCGACGCCTTGCAGCGGGGTTGCGATATGCTGGCCCAGGAAGGTGCCGGTGCGGGACAGCTGTTCGACCTCGCCGTCGAGATAGACATGGGCATCGGGCATCTCCCGCCGCCCCTTGGAGGCAAAGACGAACACCGTGCCGATGCCGCCGTCGATGTCGATCAGGTGGTCGGCCTGGGTGGCGCCGGTGGCGAAGGACAGGTCATAGAGCGCCTGTTTGTGTGCGCCCAGGTGCAGGGCCAGCGCCTTCAGCATCCGGGCGCGGTCGTGGAAGGTCAGCGCGCGCAGGGCCGGGCCGCCGGTGTCGCGGGCGTAGTCCAGCATGGCCTGCACGTCCAGCGCGCCGTTGCCCGCCCGTGCCAGGGGGGCGCCGGTCACCGCATGCGCGATCATCCGGGCATCGGCATCGGGGGCGATCCAGTGGCCGGCCGCGAAGCTTTGGACGTCGAGAAGGCTCATGGTCTTTCCTTTTCCTTGGGCCGGGCATCCCGGGGCCGCTGTCAGCGGTAGCGCTGCGCCCGGACCCAGGAGCCGGGGCTTGCGGCGTCGAGCGCATCGAGGGCGGCGCGGATGGTGGCATCGCCCGCCTGTCGGGCGGCGAAGAGCGGCCCGCCGCGCCAGCGCGGGAAGCCGTAGCCGTGCAGCTTGACCATGTCGACGGCGGCGTCGCTGTCGGCGATGCCCTCCTCGACCAGGCGCGCGCCTTCATTGGCCAGGACCGCCAGCAGCCGGGCCTGGATCTCGCCCGCGTCATGGGTTCGGCGCGGCAGGCCGTGCGCGGCGGAATAGTCGGTGATCAGGGCGGTCACCGCCGGGTCGACGCGGGGGCGGCGGTCGCCCTCGGCATAGGCATACCAGCCTTTGCCGGCGCGCTGTCCGGTCCGCCCCAGCGCACAGAGCTGGTCCGACAGGGTGACGTAGCGTTCGCGCGCCGGGCGCGTCGCGTCCTGTCGACGGCGGTTGGCCTCGGCGATGTGCAGCCCGCTGAGATCCTGCGCCTCGAACGGGCCCATGGCCATGCCGTAGGCGCGCATGGCCCCGTCGATCTGCTCGGGCAGGGCGCCATCGGCCAGCATGTATTCCGCCGCCCGCCGGTAGGCCGCGAGCATCCGGTTGCCGATGAACCCGTCGCAGATCCCCGACAGGACCGCCACCTTGCGCAGCCGCCCGGCCAGGGCGAAGGCCGTGGCGAGGGTCTCGGCGGAGGTCTCGGGCAGGCGCACCACCTCCAGCAGCTTCATCACATGGGCCGGGGCGAAGAAATGCAGCCCGAGACAGCGATCGGGAGCGGGGATGCCCGCGAAGATCTCGCGCGGATCGAGATAGGAGGTGTTGGTTGCCAGGATCGCGTCGGGGGCCATGACCTGCGCCAGCGCGGCGAAGGCCGCCCGTTTCGTGGCGGTCTCTTCGAACACCGCTTCGATGGCGAGATCGGCCTCCGCGGCGTGCCCGATACCGACCCCGGTGCGCAGGGCCGCGCAGTGCGCGTCATGGCGGGCCTGGTCGATCTTGCCACGGCGCAGCGCCCCGGCGATCAGCCCCCGCACCCGGTCGCGGGCCGCCTCGGCGGTGGCGGCGTCCCGTTCCAGCAAGTCGACCCGGTAGCCCGCGCCGAGGCAGGCGGCGGCAATGCCCGCCCCCATCAGCCCGCCGCCCATGACCGCGATGCGGGCGATCTCGCGCGGTGTCCTGTCCCGGATCACCGCGGGGCGCGCCACGGTGCGTTCGGCGAAGAACGCATGCCGCAGGGCGCGGCTTTGATCGGAGGCGCGCAGGGACAGGTGCAGCGCGCGTTCCTTCCGCTGGCCTTCGCGGAAGGGCCCCGTGGCCCAGAGCAGTGCGTCGAGCGCCTGCAGGGGGGCGGTTTGCCCGCGGGCGCGCGCGGCCAAGGTGCGGCGGTGCGCGGCGATCCGGGCGCTGTCGGGCGGCGGCGGTGCGGGGCGTTCGGAGACCGGGATCCGGGGCTCGGGCACCAAGGCGCGCGCGGCGGCCTCCGGGTCGTCGGCGATGGCGTCGAGCGCGCCGCGGGCGTGGGCCTCCTGCGCGCTCAGCAGCTTGCCCGCGCAGGCCATGTCGATGGCCGCGTCCCAGCCGAACAGGCGTGGCGCGCGCTGGGTGCCGCCCGCGCCGGGGATCAGCCCGACGGTCACCTCGGGCAGCCCGAACCGTGTGCCCGGCGCCGCGATGCGATAGGCGCAGCCCATGGCGATTTCGAGCCCCCCGCCCAGCACCGTGCCCTGCATCACCGCGACGAAGGGCGTGGCGCTGGCCTCGATCGCGTCGACCACGTCGGGAAGGTCCGGCGGCTGCGGCGGGGCGTCGAACTCGCGCATGTCGCCGCCGGCGATGAAGGTGCGGCCCGCGCAACGCAGGATCGCCAGCCGCGCCCCCTGCACCCGGGTGACGGCGTCGAGCAGGCCCTGGCGCACCGCGGTCGAGGTCGCATTGACCGGCGGGTTGTCCACGGTCACCCAGGCGAGGCCGGTGTCGGTATCCACGCGCGTGTCGACGATGCCCCCCACGGCGGCTTCCCTTGCTGACTCGGTACCCCGACATTAATTGACCAACCGGTCGGTTTATGCAAGGATCATTTCGGGCTGGCCAGAAAGTGACCCGGAATGACTGATCCCGCGCGGATGCAAGACATTGAGACGGCAACCGAAATCGTCGCGACCCGCGGGGGGCGACTCGCCGCTGGCCCGCGCGGCCGGGCTCCGGTCCGGGGGGCCGGGCGTTGACACCGCAGGAGCGCGCCCGCCGCGCCGCGGAGGCCATGTGGTCCTCGGACCAGGCCTCCAGATGGCTGGGCATGCGGCTCGTGTCGGTCGATGTGGGGACCGCAACCCTGACCCTGGAGGTGGCCGCCCACCATTGCAACGGGCACGGGATCTGCCATGGCGGCATCACCTTTGCCCTGGCCGACAGCGCCTTCGCCTTTGCCTGCAACAGCCGCAACCAGGCGACGGTCGCCCAGCACAATGCGATCACCTACATCGCCCCCGCCCAACTGGGCGACACCCTGACGGCCACGGCGCGGGAGCTTTCGCTGACCGGGCGCAGCGGCATCTACGACATACGCGTCGCGGATCAGGACGACCGGACCGTCGCCGAGATGCGCGGCCTGTCCCGCGCGATCAAGGGGCGGCTGTTCGAGGAATGATCCCAGGGAGGGAGGAGCCCACATGAAAGACCTGAGCCCGAACCGGGCGGAGCTGGACCCGATCGAGATCGCCAGCCGCGACGAGATTGCGGCGCTCCAGCTCGACCGGATGAAATGGTCCCTGCGCCATGCCTATGACAATGTGCCGATGTATCGCGCCCGGTTCGACGCGGCCGGGGTGCATCCCGACGACCTGCGCGACTTGAAGGATCTCGCGAAGTTTCCCTTCACCCACAAGAGCGACCTGCGCGACCACTATCCTTTCGGCATGTCGGCGGTGCCGCGCGACAGGCTGGTGCGGGTGCATGCCTCGTCGGGGACCACGGGCAAGCCGACGGTGGTGGTCTATACCCGCCACGATATCGAGGTCTGGGCCGACACCCTGGCGCGCAGTCTGCGGGCCTCCGGCCTCAGGGCGGGCGACATGATCCACAATGCCTATGGCTACGGGCTGTTCACCGGGGGTCTGGGCGCCCATTACGGCATCGAGAAGCTGGGCGCGACGGTCATTCCCATGGGCGGCGGGCAGACCGAAAAGCAGGTCAGCCTGATCCATGATTTCCGGCCGACCGCCATCATGGTGACGCCGTCCTACATGCTCAATATCCTTGAAGGGTTCCACAAGGCGGGTCTGGATCCGCGGCAATCCTCGTTGCAGGTGGGCGTGTTCGGGGCCGAGCCCTGGACCAACGCCATGCGCCAGGAGGTCGAAGAGGCCTTCGACATGCACGCGGTGGACATCTACGGGCTGAGCGAGGTCATGGGGCCGGGGGTGGCCAATGAATGCGTGGAGACCAAGGACGGGCTCCATGTCTGGGAAGACCATTACTATCCGGAGATCATCGACCCGCAGACCGGCGAGGTGCTCAAGGACGGTGCGGAGGGCGAGCTGGTCTTCACCACCCTGACCAAGGAGGGGATGCCGATGATCCGCTACCGCACGCGCGATCTGACCCGGCTTCTGCCCGGCACGGCGCGCAGCATGCGGCGGATCGAAAAGATCACCGGGCGCTCCGACGACATGATGATCCTGCGCGGGGTCAATGTCTTTCCGACCCAGATCGAGGAACAGGTGATGGCCACCGGCGGGCTGGGCCCGTATTTCCAGATCGAACTCTACACCTCGGGGCGGCTGGACGCGATGCGGGTCTTCGTCGAGGCGACCCCGGCGGCGGCGGACGAGCTGTCGAGAACCGCCGCGGCCCGTGTCCTGACCAAGCATGTCCGGGACATGGTCGGGGTGTCCATCGAAGTGGTCGTCGGCGACCCCGGCTCGGTCGCGCGCAGCCAGGGCAAGGCCGTCCGCGTCATCGACAACCGCAAAAAGGACTAGCCGTGTCGCGCCCCATCGCCAAGGACCACGACGCAAAGCGGATGCATATCCTGAAGGTCGCGGCCCGCGTCTTCGCGGACCAGGGGTTCGCGCGCGCCTCGATGGCCCAGGTGGCGAAGGATTGCGGCATCTCGAAGGCCAATATCTATCACTATTACAGCAGCAAGGACGCGCTGCTCTTCGATATCCTCGACACTTACCTGTCGGCCCTGCGCGACCGTATCCTCGGGCTGGACCTGGCCGGGCTCGCCCCCGAGGCGCAGCTCGGGCGGATCGTGACCGAGACCCTGCGCGCCTATGAGGGGATGGATCACGAGCACAAGATCCAGACCGAGGGCATCCCGTTGCTGCCCCCGGAGCAGCAGAAGATCCTCAAGGCCTATCAGCGCGACCTCGTGGGGCAGATGAGCGGCATCGTGGCCGCGATCGCACCGGAGGCGTTCGCGCAGGACTCGCGCAAGCTGCGTGCGACGGTGATGTCGATCTTCGGAATGCTCAACTGGTTCTACATGTGGAACAGCCCCGCCGACCGGCAGGCGCGGGACGACTACGCCGGGCTGGTCACGCGGCTGACCCTGTCGGGGCTGCGCGGGCTCTGAGCCCGGCCTAGTGGTCGTAGGTCACCACAACCCGGTCCGTCACCGGGTAGGACTGGCAGGACAGCACGTACCCCCTTGCCACCTCGTAATCTTCCAGCGCGTGGTTGGCGATCATCTCCACCTCGCCCTCCAGCACCTTGCACTTGCAGGTGGAGCAGACCCCGGCCTTGCAGGCATAGGGCGCATCCAGTGCGTTCGCGAGCGCCGCGTCGAGGATCGACTGGTCCTTGTCCATGGCAAAGCTGCGCGCCGCGCCGTCCATGGTGACGGTGGCCGCGGTCGCCCGGGCCTCGGGGTCGTGACCGGCGGCGGCGCCGGGTTTGCGCGGCAGGCGCCCGGGCTGGCCGCTGGCGAAAAGTTCGAACTTGATCCGGTCGTCGGTCATCCCGTGCGCCCGCAGCGCCGCCGCGATGCCCAGCATCATCGGTTCGGGCCCGCAGATGAAGGCGGTGTCGATGCTGTCGATGTCGATCCAGTGGGCGAACAGGGCGTCGCATTTCGCCCCGTCGACCCGGCCGGTGAACAGGTCGATCTCCTGCGCGTCGCTTTCCAGCACATGGATCACGGTCAGCCGCCCCATGTGCAGGTTCTTGAGATCCTCCAGCTCCTCGCGGAACATGATCGTGTTCACACCCCGGTTGGCATAGACCAGCGTCAAGCGGCTGCCGGGCTCCCGGGCGAGCACGGTCTTCAGGATCGACAGGATCGGCGTGATGCCCGACCCCCCGGCGAAGGCGAGATAGTTGCGGGGCGTGTGCGGGTCGAGGGGCGTGTGGAAGCTGCCCATCGGCGCCATCGCCTCCAGGGTCATGCCGGGCGCGAGGCTGTCATTGGCCCAGGTCGAGAACGCGCCGCCCTCGACCCGCTTGATGCCGACCTGAAGCACGCCGTCATCCCGTCCGGCGCAGATCGAGTAGGAGCGGCGCAGCTCGGTGCCGTCGAAGGACCGCCGGAAGGTCAGGTACTGCCCCTGGATGAACCCGAAATCGCCCCCGTCGACGGGTTTCAGGGTCACCACGACCGCGTCGCGAATGGTCTTGCGGACATCCGTGACTGACAGGGGATGAAAACGGGCCATCACACGCGCTCCTCAGATGCACTTGAAATAGTCGAAGGGTTCGAGGCAGTCGGCGCAGCGCCATTGCGCCTTGCACGGGGTCGATCCGAACTGGCTGATCCGGGTGACGTTGGTGGATCGGCAGCGCGGGCAGCTGTCCGGCCCGCCCGCCGCCCGGGGGGGCGCGATGCCGTAGTCCAGCAGCTTTGCACGGCCCTTTTCCGACAGCCAGTCGGTGGTCCAGGGCGGGCTGATCTGTGTCCTGATGCGGACCTTGTCCAGCCCGCGGGCGTGCAGCGCTGTCTCGATATCCATCGCGATGACCCGGGTGGCCGGGCAGCCCGAATAGGTCGGGGTCACCGCGACCTCCAGGGTGTCGCCGTCCCAGGCCACGTCGCGCACGATGCCCAGATCCACCACCGAGATCGCCGGGATCTCGGGGTCGGGCACCGCGTCGAGCCAGGCCCAGATCTCTGCCGGGGCGGGTTGCATCCTACCACCGGGCCCCGGGATAGGCCCGTTGCAGCCATTGCATCTGGGTCAGCATGTGTCCCAGGTGCTCGGAATGCTGGAACCCAGTCTTGCCGCCGGTCTGGGCAAAGCCGCCTTCGGGGATCGACAGGGTCGCCTCGGCCAGCACCGCGTCCACATGGGCGTCGAACCCCGCCCGCAGACCGGACGGGTCCGGCGCGATCCCGGCGGCGGCCATCGCCCTGTCCACCGGGTCGGGCTGGAACATCTCGCCCACATAGGGCCACAGCAGATCGAGCGCCGCCTGCATCCGGCCATGGCTCTCGGCGGTGCCGTCGCCCAGCCCGATCACCATCTCGCCGGAGCGTTCGAGATGGTACTGCACCTCCTTGACCGACTTGGCCGCGATCGCGGCCACCTGCGGCTCCGACGACCCGGTCAGGGCGCGCAACATCTGCAGGTGCCACGCATCGAACAGGAACTGGCGCATCATGGTCTGGCCGAAATCGCCATTGGGCTGCTCGACCAGCAGCAGGTTGCGGAAATCCCACACGTCGCGCAGCATCGCCAGATCGTCCGCCGAGCGGCCCTTGCCCTCGACCGCGCCCGCATGGCCGAGCCACATCTGGGTCTGGCCGATCAGGTCGAGCGCGGTGTTGGCCAGGGCGATGTCCTCCTCCAGCACCGGCGCATGGCCGCACCACTCGCTGACCCGGTGGCCGAGCACCAGCGTGTTGTCGCCCATCCGGCACAGAAACGCGAAGAGCGGGTCCGGGTCCGCCTGTCCCATCACATCGCCCCCACGTCGTCGGGGATGTCGAAGAAGGTCGGATGCCGGTAGACCTTGCTCTCGGAGGGTTCGTAGAGCGGCCCTTTCTCCGACGGGCTGGAGGCCGCGATGTGGCGCGCCTCCACCACCCAGATGCTGACGCCCTCGTTGCGGCGGGTATAGACGTCGCGGGCATGCTTGATCGCCATCTCTTCGTCCGGGGCATGCAGGCTGCCGACATGGCGGTGGCTCAGCCCGTGCTGACCACGGATGAACACCTCCCAGAGGGGCCATTCGGGGCGGCGGGGGCGCGGGGCGGGCGCGTCGGGATCTGCGGCGGGCTGTGTGCTCATTCTGCGGCAACCTTCCTGTGCTTGCGTTTCGCGGCATGGGCCAGAAGGCCGTCGCGCACCCATTGGCCCTCGTCCCAGGCCCTGTTGCGCGCCGCCAGACGTTCGGTGTTGCACGGCCCGTTGCCGCGGATCACCTCGAAGAACTCGTCCCAGTCCGGTTCGGCGAAATCGTAGCCGCCCTTGTCGTCGTTCCATTTCAGCGTCTCGTCGGGCACGGTCAGCCCGAGATATTCGGCCTGCGGTACGGTCTGGTCGACGAATTTCTGGCGCAGCTCGTCATTGGTGTTGATCTTGATCTTCCAGGCCATCGACTGGGCGGAATGTACGCTGTCCTTGTCCGAGGGGCCGAACATCATCAGCGCGGGATACCAGAACCGGTCCAGCGCGTTCTGGGCCATCGCCTTCTGGGCGGGCGTGCCCCGGGCCATCTTCATCATGATGTCATAGCCCTGCCGCTGGTGGAACGATTCCTCCTTGCAGATCCGGATCATCGCCCGGGCATAGGGCCCGAAGGAGGTCCGCTGCAACGGCACCTGGTTCATGATCGCCGCACCATCGACCAGCCAGCCGACCGCCCCCATATCGGCCCAGGTCAGGGTCGGGTAGTTGAAGATCGAGCTGTATTTCATGCGGCCATCCAGCAGCATCTCGGTCAGTTCGTCGCGCGACACGCCCAGGGTCTCGGCCGCGCAATAGAGATAGAGCCCGTGGCCCGCCTCGTCCTGCACCTTGGCCAGCAGGATCGCCTTGCGCTCCAGTGTGGGGGCCCGGGTGATCCAGTTGCCCTCGGGCAGCTGGCCGACGATCTCGGAATGGGCGTGCTGGCCGATCTGGCGGATCAGGGTCTTGCGGTAGCCTTCGGGCATCCAGTCCTTCGGCTCGATCTTCTCGCCCGCGTCGATGCGCGCCTGGAAGGCGGCCAGCTTCTCCGGGTCCTCCCGGCTCGCTTCGGATGCGATCATCTGTGCATACATGTCGTGTTCCTCCCGGGTCAGACGCGTTCGAGTATCAGGGCCGTGCCCTGGCCCACGCCGACGCACATGGTGCAGAGCGCATAGCGCCCGCCCGTGCGCCTGAGCTGATGCGCCGCCGTCAGCACCAGCCGCGCGCCGGACATGCCCAGCGGATGGCCCATGGCGATGGCGCCGCCATTGGGGTTCACCCTGACATCGTCATCGGCCAGGCCAAGCTGGCGCAGTGTCGCGAGGCTCTGGCTCGCGAAGGCCTCGTTCAGCTCGATCACGTCCATCTGGTCGAGGGTCAGGCCCGCGCGGTCCAGCAGCTTGCGGCTGGCGGGCACGGGGCCAATTCCCATGACACGCGGCGCCACCCCGGCGGAGGCCATGCCGACCACCCGCGCCATCGGGGTCAGCCCATGGGCCCGCGCCGCGGCGGCCGACGCGATCAGCAGCGCCGCGGCGCCGTCGTTCACGCCGCTGGCATTGCCCGCCGTGACCGACAGACCGGGCCCGTTGATGCCCTTCAGCCCGGCCAGCCGGGCGGCATCGGTGCCCGGGCGGGGGTGTTCGTCCCGGTCCACGAGGATCGGGGCACTCCCGCGCTGGGGCACCGGGACCGGCACGATCTCGTCGGCAAAGAGCCCGGCTGCGTCGGCGGCGGCCCAGCGGGCCTGGGACCGCGCGGCGAAGGCGTCCTGGTCGGCGCGGCTGATCTCGTAGGCGGCGGCGACGGTGTCGGCGGTTTGCGGCATCGTATCGATGCCATGCATTGCCGCAATCTTCGGGTTGACGAAGCGCCAGCCGATGGTGGTGTCGTGGACCGTGGCGGCGCGGGTAAACGCGCTCTCGGCCTTGGGCATGACGAAGGGCGCGCGGCTCATGCTCTCGATCCCGCCGGCGATGGCCAGGTCATATTCCCCGGCCTTGATCCCGCGCGCGGCAGCGCCGACCGCGTCCATGCCACTGGCACAGAGCCGGTTCACCGTGAGGCCGGGCACCTCCTCGGGCAGACCGGCGAGCAGGGCGGCCATGCGCGCGACGTTGCGGTTGTCTTCCCCGGCCTGGTTGGCGGCGCCATAGATCACCTCGTCGACCCGGGCCCAGTCCACACCCGGATTGCGCGCCATCAGGGCTGCGATGGGCAGGGCGGCGAGGTCATCGGCCCGCACCGAGGACAGCGCCCCGCCATAGCGCCCGATCGGGGTTCGGACCCCATCGCAAATCACTGCGTCCACCGCGCTCCCCCCGGGGTTAATCGACCGTGTGGTCGGTATATGCCGCCGCGCAGAGTCGCTCAAGAAAAAAGTTACGATTATTCTGGGTGGCTGGAATTCTGTAACATGTTCGGCGGGCGGCGGGGCTACTGCGCCGCGGCCAGGGCGGCCTCCAGCACCTCGCGGTCGCCGATATGGTTGGCCAGCACCAGGATCAGCCGGGCGTTGAAGGCGGCACTTTCCGCGTCGGTCTTGCCTTCGTGCGCGGCGAGCAGGGCGGCGTAGAAATCGTCCGGGGCGTCGATATTCGGGTCGGTGTTGAGCCGGGTCATGGTCAGTCCTTTCCGCAGGCGGTGGTCAGGGCGGCCTGTACGGCCCCCGCATCGAAGGCGGGCCAGCGGGCGGCCACATGCTGATCCGGGCGGATGAGATAGACCGCCCCTTCGGCGGTCCCGAGGTAGCGCGCGGCCAGCGCCCCGCTGGGATCGTCCGCCTTGGAGATGCGCAAGGCGCGGACCGGTGGGCCGTCCAGCGCGATCTCGTCCGGCACCGCCCGGTCGATCGCCAGCAGGACGAAGCCGTCGCCCAGCTGCCGCAGCAGGAAATCCGCGCCCAGGGGGGCGTCGGCGCAGGGGCTGCCCACCCGGGTGCGCGCCGGGCCGCCGGGCAGGGCGTCCGGGCCGTTGAGCGGCGAGCCGTCATAGACACACGGCACCGACAGCCGCCCGGAATTCACGAGGGGTCGGGCGAAGGGATGCTTCTCGGCCAGGTGCAGCACCGCGTTGCGGAAGAGGTGACTGACCTTGGATTTCGGGGTGATGAAATCCGTGGCCCGGGTCGAATGCAGGATATTCTCGTCCGCGCCCTGGATCCTCTCGTGATCATAGCTGTCGAGCAGGGTGTCGGGGGCCTGCCCCGTAATCACCAGCCCCAGTTTCCAGCCCAGGTTGTCCACGTCCTGCATGCCCGAATTGGCCCCGCGCGCGCCGAAGGGGGAAACCTGATGCGCCGCGTCCCCGGCGAAGATCACCCGGTGGTGGCGGAATTTCTCCATCCGGCGGCACTGGAAGGTGTAGATCGAGGACCAGACGATGTCGTACGCGACCTCTGCCCCCAGCATTGCGTCGAGCCTGCGGCGGATGTTGGCCTCTTTCAATTCCTCGGCCCGGTCCACGTCCCAGCCGATCTGGAAATCCACCCGCCAGATATCGTCAGGCTGGCGGTGCAGCAGGGTGGAAGCGCCGGATTTGAACCAGGGCTCGAACCAGAACCAGCGTTCGGTCGGAAAATCGTCGGAGCGCATGCGGATATCGGCGATCAGGAAGCTGTCCTGGAAGACGCGCCCCTTGAAATCGAGCCCCAGCATCGCCCGCAGCGGCGAGCCCGCCCCGTCGCAGCCGATCACCCAATCGGCCTCGATCCGGTAGGGGCCGTCGGGGGTCGCCACCTCCAGCGCGGCGTGATCGGCAAGGGTGTCGATCCCCTCCACCCGGTTGCGGCCGCGGATCTCGATCGGTGCGCCGGCCTCTTGCGCGGTGCAGATTTGGTCGAAGAGGTATTTCTCGAACCAGGGTTGCGGCAGGTTGATGAAGGCCGGGTGGGCATGGCCGGCCTCGGGCAGCAGGTTGAACTCGAACACCTGCCGGTCGTCCTGGAACACCTTGCCCACGTTCCACACCACCCCCTTGTCGAGCATCGGGCCCGCGCAGCCATAGCGCGCGGCGATCTCCAGGGTACGCTTGGAAAAACAGATCGCCCGGCTGCCCATGCCGATCCCCTCGTGATCGTCGAGCAGCAGCACCGGCACCCCTTGCCGCCCGAGATCGAGCGCGGTGGCCAGCCCGATGGGCCCGCCGCCGACCACCACGACCTTGTGGCGGCGCGGCGCGGGGGCGTCCTGATCGGCGCATTTGCGGTAAGGATAGAGCCGAAAGGCGAGGGCGTAGCGGTCTTGCAGCATGGGGCCTCCGTGCACGGTGCGGGCCGGGCTCAGCCCTGCAACGCCTCCCACATCTCGAGATCCCGCTGGGCGGTCCAGATCCGGGGCGTGTCGATGCCGCGGGCCTCGTCGAAGGCCCGGGCCACGTTGAAGGGCAGGCAATGCTCGTAGATCGCGTAATCGGCGAATTTCGGGTCGCAGGCGGCGCGCACGGCGTCCCACGCCTCCTTGAGCGAGCCGCCGCGCGCCGCGACACGGGCCGCCGGGCGATAGGTGCTGTCGACGAAGTCGCGGGTGCTGGCGATGGCGCGCTGCACCGCCTCCTTGCCGATCAGCGCCCCGCCGCGCCCGGGAGCGACCGCGTCCACTTCGCAGGCCAGGATCGCGTCGAGCGTCCGGCCCCAGTCGCCGAAATGCCCGTCGCCGCAATAACACGCGGAGCGGTCCTCGACGATGTCGCCGGTGAACATGACGTTCTCGTCGGGCACATGGATCACCGCGTCCCCGGCGGTATGGGCGCGCCCGATCTTGCGGATATCGACCCGGCGGGTGCCGAGATAGACGGTCATGCTCTCGGAAAAGGTCGTGGTCGGCCAGGTCAGGCCGGGGATCGACTCGTGCCCCTCGAACAGGCGCGGAAAGCGCTGGAATTCGCTGTCCCAATCCTCCTGCCCGCGTTCGGCGACCATGGCGCGGGCGGTGTCGGACATGATGATCTGCCCCGCCCCGTAGGCCGACGCGCCGAGCACCCGCACCGCATGGTAATGGGTCAGCACCAGGTGGCTGATCGGCTTGTCGGTGACGCTGCGCACCCGCTCGATCACCTTCTGCGCCAGGCGCGGGGTGGCCTGGGCCTCTACGATCATGACGCTGTCATCGCCGATGATCACGCCCGAATTCGGATCGCCCTCGGCGGTGAAGGCATAGACGCCCCGGCCGACCTCGTCGAAGGTGATGGTCTTCTCGGTCATGTCGCCCTGGGATGCGAAGGCCTTTGCCATGGGATGTTCCTCTGTCTGATGCGGCGCGCATGCCGGGGCAGTCTGTTGCAATCGCAATGAGTGTCAAGATAGTTGTTGCGTCTGCAACGATATCGCCGCCATACTTGGACGGACAAAGGACCCGCGATGCAGACCCCAGCCCCGGATTTCGACCTGGAACGCTACTTGCCCTACCGGCTGACCGTGATCGCCGGGCGGCTCAGCGCCGAGATCGCGCGGCAATACAAGGCGCGGTTCGGGATCTCTCTGCCGGAGTGGCGCGTGCTGCTGAATGTCGGCCATGCGGAGAACCTGTCGATCCGCGATATCGAGAAACGCGCCGACCTGGAGAAATCCAAGGTCAGCCGCGCGGCCTCGAAACTCGAAGCGAAGGGCTATCTGCGCAAGCATGTGGATACGCAGGACAAGCGGCTGCTTCAGCTGTCCCTGACCGAGGAGGGACGGCAATTGCTCGATGCACTGATCCCCATCGCGGCGGCGTTCCAGGCTGATCTCGACGCGCGGCTCGGGGGCCATCGCGACGCGTTGCACGAGGCGCTCGACCGGCTGCTGCCCGCCGAAGAGGCCTGAACGCCCCTGTCGGCTTGAGAGGAGGAGGACGGATGAACACCCAAGCGCAAGTCAGCGGTCTGACCCGGGCGGCGACGCCCATGGGCACGACCGAAGGGTACATGCCCGGTTTCGGCAATGATTTCGAGACCGAGGCCCTGCCCGGTGCCCTGCCGCAGGGCATGAACAGCCCGCAGAAATGCAATTACGGGCTTTATGGCGAGCAGCTCTCGGGCACCGCCTTCACCGATGTGCGCCCCGAGCGGACCTGGTGTTACCGGATCCGGCCCTCGGTCAAGCATTCCCACCGCTACCGGCGGGTCGAGCTGCCCTATTTCCGCTCCGCGCCGGACATCCATCCGGAGGTCACGAGCCTCGGCCAGTACCGCTGGGACCCGGTCCCGCACACGGACGCGCCGCTCACATGGCTGACGGGGATGCGCACCATGACCACGGCGGGGGACGTGAACACACAAGTTGGCATGGCCGCCCACGTTTACCTCGTGACCGAGTCCATGCAGGACGCCTATTTCTACTCCGCCGACAGCGAGATGCTGGTGGTGCCACAGGAAGGTCGTTTGCGCTTTGCCACCGAGCTGGGGATCATCGATCTGGAACCGAAGGAGATCGCGATCCTGCCGCGCGGCCTTCTCTACCGGGTGGAACTGCTGGACGGTCCCGCGCGGGGTTTCGTGTGCGAAAACTACGGCCAGAAGTTCGAGCTGCCCGGCCGCGGGCCGATCGGGGCCAACTGCATGGCCAATCCGCGGGATTTCAAGACGCCCGTGGCGGCCTTCGAGGACCGCGAGGTGCCCTCGACCGTGACGGTGAAATGGTGCGGCCAGTTCCACGAGACGCAGATCGGCCAGAGCCCGCTGGACGTGGTGGCCTGGCACGGCAATTACGCGCCCTGCAAATACGATCTGCGCAATTACTGCCCCGTGGGCGCGATCCTGTTCGACCATCCGGACCCGTCGATCTTCACCGTGCTGACCGCGCCCTCGGGCCAGCCGGGCACCGCCAATATCGACTTCGTGCTGTTCCGCGAGCGCTGGATGGTGGCCGAGGATACCTTCCGCCCGCCCTGGTATCACAAGAACATCATGTCCGAGCTGATGGGCAACATCTACGGCCAGTACGATGCCAAGCCGCAGGGCTTCGTGCCCGGCGGGATCAGCCTGCACAACATGATGCTGCCGCATGGCCCCGACCGCGACGCGTTCGAGAAGGCCTCCAACGCCAATCTGGGCCCCGACAAGCTCGACAACACCATGTCCTTCATGTTCGAGACCCGGTTTCCACAGCACCTGACCCGCTTTGCCGGCACCGAGGCGCCGCTGCAGGACGACTATATCGACTGCTGGAAGGACATCGAAAAGAAGTTCGACGGCACCCCGGGCAAGAAGTGAGCGGGCTGATCCACTCCTGGGTGCCGGGGGCAAACGACCCGGCGGGGGCTTTCCCGCTCAACAACCTGGCCTTCGGGGTGTTCTCGACCGGGGATGGGCCGCGCTGCGCCGTGGCCATCGGCGACAAGGTGCTGGACCTTGCCGCATTGCAGGCCGCGGGACTGCTGCCCGATCACGGGTTCGACGCGCCCGCGCTCGACACCTTCATGGGGCGCGGCCAGCCCGCCTGGCAGGCGGTGCGCGAGGCCCTGACCGAGCTGCTCCGCGCGGGGGCGGAGACCGCGCCGGTGCGCGCCGCCCTGCACGACCGGGCCGGCGTCCGCCTGCATCTGCCCTTCACCCTTGCCGAGTTCACCGACTTCTACGCCGGGCGGCAACACGCGTTCAATGTCGGCTCTCTCTTCCGCGATCCGGCCAATGCCCTGCCGCCCAACTGGCTGCACATGCCCATCGGCTATAACGGCCGGGCCTCCACCGTGGTGGTCTCGGGCACGCCGATCCACCGCCCGGCGGGCCAGATCAAGGACCCCTCCGACCCGATGCCGCGCTTCGGCCCCTGCGAAAGGCTCGATTTTGAGCTGGAGCTGGGCGCGGTGGTCGGCACCCCGTCGCAGATGGGCGTCCCGGTCACGGTGGATGAGGCCGACGAGATGATCTTCGGCTACGTGCTGCTGAACGACTGGTCCGCGCGGGATATCCAGGCCTGGGAATACGTCCCCCTCGGCCCGTTTCAGGGCAAGGCGTTCGCCACCACGATCAGCCCGTGGGTGGTCCCCCGGGCCGCTCTCGCGCCGTTCCGCTGCGGCCCGCCGGTGCGGGAGGTGCCGCTGCTGCCCCATCTGCGCGACACCGGGCCGATGTTCCACGATATCGACCTGGCGGTGACCCTCGCGCCCCCGGGCGGTGCCCCGACCGAGGTCTGCCGGACCAATTCCAACGCGCTCTACTATTCCGCCGCGCAGCTTCTGGCCCACCACAGCACGTCGGGCTGCGCGATGCGGACGGGCGATCTGCTGGGCTCGGGCACGATCTCGGGGCCGGAGAAGGGCATGTTCGGCTCTCTGCTAGAGATCACCTGGGGCGGGCGCGATCCGGTCGCGCTGGCGGGCGGGGCGACGCGCCGCTTTCTGGCCGATGGGGACACCGTCACGCTGAAGGGGGAAGCCCGGGGCGATGGCTACCGGATCGGGTTCGGGACGTGTACCGGCACCATCCTGCCCGCGCCGAAACGGCCCTAACTTTACATAACATGTCTTACATGATGGACGGGCCCGCCGATCTCACTCCGCCGGGCGGCCTTCTCCCGGTGTGCTCTCCGGCGCGTCGTCATAGATCGACCAGCCATAGGCGCCGCTGCTCTGGGGCAGGTCCTTTTCGCCAATGTTCCGCGCCATGTAGGCCTTGGCGATGAAATTCGCCGTGATCGGCGCGGTCAGGAACAAGAAGACCGAGATCAGCAGCTCATGGACCGAGATATAGCCGGTCTTGGCGTAGAAATAGATCATCGAGGCGATCAGCACCCCGCCCACGCCCAGGGTCGTCGCCTTGGTCGGGGCATGGAGACGTTGCACCGAGTCCTTCAGCTTGATCAGCCCGTAGGAGCCGACGAAGCCGAAAATCCCGCTGACGACGAGGGCGATGGCGATCAGAAGCTCTGCGAAAAAGGGCATGGCATCCTCACTCGATGATGTCGCCGCGCAACACGAAGCGGCAATAGGCGACGGTGGCCACGAACCCGACCATGGCGACCAGCATGGCGGCCTCGAAATAGATCGCCGTGCCGCGCCAGATGCCATAGAGCACCAGGAGCGCGATCACGTTGATCACCATCGTGTCGAGGGCAAGGATGCGGTCGGCGGAATCCGGACCCACGGCGATGCGCCACAAATCCAGCAGAAGCGCCGCGCCGTAACAGGCCGCGGCGAAGAGCAGAGCGTATTCGATCATGCGAAAATCTCCTTCAGGCGTCGTTCATAGCGGGTCTTGATCTCGTCGCGCACGGCGTCCGGGTCGTCGGTATGCAGGCAATGCACGAGGATGCAGCTGCCATCGGCGGCCAGCGTGGCCGACACCGTGCCGGGCGTCATGGTGATCGTGCCCGCCAGCACCGTGATCGCCTCGGCGGAGGTCAGCTCCACCGGTACCGGGATCCAGTGAGACTGGATGTTCTTTTCGGGCTTGAACAGGATGATCATGGCCACCTGCACATTGGCCACCACGATATCCCACAGCACGATCAGCACGTATTCCGCGATCTTCAGGGGCCGCCCGATCCTGGGCCGGTTCGGCCAATAGGCCGCGGTCAGCATCGGGATCACCAGCCCGAAGGCGCTGCCGAGGATCAGGTTGCCCAGTGTGAACTTGTTCACCAGGGCCAGCCAGACCAGCACCAGGGTCAGGCTCAGGAACGGATGGGGGATCAGTCGTGCCAGCATGGGATCAGCCCTCCTCCCCGGTGCCGAGCACCGCCGATATGTAACCCGCCCGGTCGAACAATTGCGTGGTCGTGTCCTGAAGATAGGCCGAAACCGGGCCCGCGAACACCGCCAGCGCGCCAAGGGTCAGCAGCATCGCGAGGGTCGGCGCGATCTCCATCGGGGTGGCGCGGGTGGCGGGGGCGGCCCCATCCGGTGCCGGCAGGGCGGTGGATTTCCAGAACAGCGCGCTGCCCGCCCGGGCAAACCCGACAATTGTCAGGAGCGAGCCCGCCAGGATCGCGGTCCAGGCCCAGCCGATCACGCCGGGATCGCGCAGCGCATCAAGCACCAGCAGCTTACCGAGGAAGCCGCTCAGGGGCGGCATTCCCGCCATGGCAATCGCCGCCCCGAAGAACAGCGCCGCAAACAGCCCGTTCTGCACCGTGGCGGGCGCGGGCGTCAGGCTGTCGGCCTCCCGCCGGGTCACCACCAGGTCCGCGATCAGAAACAGGCAGGCCGCCGCGAAGGTCGAATGCACCATGTAATAGAGCGCCGCCGAGGTCGCCGTGGTCGAAAACACCGCCACCGCCACCAGCAGCGTGCCCATGGACCCCACCACCGAGAAGGCGATCAGCGGCATCAGCCGCCGCGCCCCCAGCACGCCGATCGCCCCCACCGCGATGGTCACGATCGCCGCCGGGAAGAGCCATGTGGCCGCCAGATCCGCCGTCCCCGGGCTGCCGGGTCCGAAGGCCGTGGTATGCACCCGCAGGATCGCATAGGCGCCGACCTTGGTCATGATCGCGAAGAGGGCGGCGACCGGGGCGGGCGCATTGGCATAGGTCGCGGGCAGCCAGAACTGCACCGGGAACAGCGCCGCCTTCACCGCGAAGACGATCATCAGAAGGATCGCCGCGACCCGCACCAGCGCCGCCTCCTCCGCCGGGATCTGCGGGATGCGCAAGGCGAGATCGGCGATGTTCAGCGTTCCGGTGGTGGCATAGAGCGTCCCCAGCGCGAACAGAAACAGGGTCGAGCCCGCCAGGTTCATCACCACGTATTGCAGCCCCGCGCGCATCCGCGCCTTGCCGCCCGAATGGATCATCAACCCGTAGGACGCGATCAGCAGCACCTCGAAGAACACGAAGAGGTTGAACACGTCGCCGGTCAGGAACGCGCCGCTGATCCCCATCAGCTGGAACTGGAACAGGGCGTGGAAATGCCGCCCGCGCGCGTCCCAGCCCGTGGCGATGGCATGGAGCAGGACCATCAGCGCCAGCACCGAGGTCAAGAGCACCATCAGCGCCGACAGCCGGTCGAGCACCAGCACGATGCCGAAGGGCGCGGGCCAGTCGCCCAGCCGGTAGACATGGGTGGTCCCGTCCGCCGCCATGCCGGTCAAAACCAGCGCGATCCCAACCAGCACCACGGTCCCCGCCACCGAGGCCGTGCGCGCCAGGGTGATATCGTGGCGCATCACGAAGGCGATGATCGGGGCCAGCATCGCCGGCAGCACCACGGGCAGGATGATCCAGTGCATCATGGCTGGCCCTCCTCGCGGGTATCCTCATCCTCGATGTCGATCCGGTCGGTCTCGGATTCCAGGTAGGCGCCGAGCCCGATCATCACCAGAACCGCCGTCATCCCGAAGGAAATCACGATCGCCGTCAGCACCAGCGCCTGGGGCAGCGGGTCGGAATAGCTCGCATCGCCGTATTTCGACAGGATCGGCGACTGGTCGATGGCCAACCGCCCGCTGGCGAACAGGAACACGTTCACCGCGTAGGACAGCAGGGCGAGGCCCAGGATGATCGGGAAGGTCCGCAGCCGCAGCAGCAGGTACACCCCCCCCGCGGTCAGAACGGCAACGGTGCTGGCAACCAGGATCTCCATCTCAGCGGGCTCCTTCCGGTCCGGGGCGCACGGGGGTGGGCGGCTCCGCCGGGCGCGGCGGCGTGCCCACACTCCCCTTCACCGCGGGGTCGTAATCCATCGGCCCGGTGTTCACCGTCTCGCCCGCGAACCGCGCGATCCGGCTCAGACTGTAGAGCATCAGCATCACCGCGCCGAGGACGGTCAGGAACACGCCCAGGTCGAACAGCATGGCGGTGGCCAGCTCGAACTCCTCGATGGGGGGCAGGTTTATATATGTATAGGCGCTGGTCAGGAAGGGCCGGCCTAGCAGCCACGCGCCTGCCCCGGTCAACCCGGCGATGATCACCCCGAGCCCGATCATGGTGTGGTACTCGATCCGCTTGCGCTCCTGCGTCCAGGCAAAGCCCGAGGCCATGTATTGCATCAGAAGCGCGATGGCGATCACCAGCCCCGCGACGAAGCCGCCGCCCGGCTCATTATGGCCGCGCAGGAAGATATAGAGCCCCACGACCACCGCGATGGGCATCAGGACCCGGGTGACCACCACCATCATCATCGGATGCCGGTCGCGCGAGCGGTCGTTGGAGAAATCGCCGCTCCGCAGCCGCCGCGCCGCGGGCCCGTCCAGCAGCGCCTGCATCAGCGCATAGATCACGAGCCCCGCGATCCCCAGCACGATGATCTCGCCATAGGTATCGTAGCCCCGGAAATCCACGAGGATCACGTTGACAACATTGGTGCCGCCCCCGCCCTCGTAGCTGTTCTCCAGGTGGAAGCCGGAAATCGTCTCCACGTCGCGCAGCAGGAACGCAAAGGCCAGCGCCCCCACCCCGCCGCCGGCGGTCACGGCAATCGCCCCGTCGCGGATCTTGCGGCCGAGGCTGCTTTCCTTCGGCGTGGTCTTGGGCAGGAAATGCAGCGCCAGCAGCAGCAGCATGATGGTCACGGTCTCGACCGACACCTGGGTCAGGGCGAGGTCCGGCGCCGACAGGTAGACAAAGCCCGCCGAGATCGACAAACCGATGATCCCGATCAGGATCAGCGCCTGGAACCTTTGATGATGCATGACCACGACCGACGCGGTCGCCACCACCAGCATCAGCCAGCCCACCGCGATCACCGGCGGCACCGGCAACAACTCACGCGTGGGCAGCGACAGCCCGCTGCCCGCATAGGCGATCCAGCCGAGCGCCACGGAAGACACCGTGAAGAGCGCGAGATAGGCACTGATCTTGCCCGTGTGGGTGCGCTCGGTGATCCCGCGCGTCAGCGCCACGAGCCCCGCCACCAACCCGTCGAAGATCGCCTTGGCCTCCGGGCGGCGCGCCGCCTGCCAGATCGGATCGAGCTTGCCATGCAGCGCCAGCAGCATCAGACCGCCCAGGGTCGCCACCACCGACATCCACAAGGCGGGCGTGAACCCGTGCCAGATCTTCAGATGCGGGTGCAGATCCGCGCCGGTCACGGCACTGGACGCCGCCGTCACGATCCCCTCGGCCACAAACGGCGCCATCCCGATCACCAGGACCAGCACCACCAGCAACGCAGGCGAGGCCCACATCCCGAAGGGCGGATCATGGGGCTTGGCGGGGTAGTCATCCCGCACCGGCCCGAGAAACACATGACCAATGAACCGGAACGAATAGGCCACCGACAAGAGCGCGCCGAAGGTCGCCACCACCGGCACCACCCAGGGATTGCCGAGCCAGCCCGTATGCGACGCCTCCTCCAGCATCATCTCTTTCGACAGGAACCCGTTGAAGAGCGGTATGCCCGCCATGGACAGGGCCGCCACCGTCCCGATCGCGAAGGTGATCGGCATCAGGTGCCGCAAGCCCCCGAGCCGCTTGATATCCCGCGTGTGCGTTTCGTGATCCACGATCCCCGCGGTCATGAAGAGCGCGGCCTTGAAGGTCAGGTGGTTGATGATGTGAAACACCGCCGCCACCGCCGCTGCCTGCGTGCCGAAGCCCAGCAGCATGGTCAGAAGGCCCAGGTGGCTGACCGTGGAAAACGCCAGCAGCGCCTTGAGGTCATCCTTGAACAGCGCGATGCCCGCGCCCATCACCATGGTCACCAGACCCGTGGTCGCCACGATGTAGAACCACGCATCGGTTCCCGCCAGCACCGGCCACATGCGTGCCATCAGGAACACGCCCGCCTTCACCATGGTCGCCGAGTGCAGATAGGCCGAGACCGGCGTGGGCGCGGCCATGGCGTGCGGCAACCAGAAATGGAACGGGAATTGCGCCGATTTGGTGAAGGCGCCGAGCAGGATCAGGATCAGCGCGGGCAGGTACCACTCGGACGCCCGGATCTGCTCGCCCGCCTGCAGGATATCGGTCAGGTTATAGCTGCCCACGATGTTCCCGAGGATCAGCATCCCCCCGATCATCGCCAGGCCCCCTGCCCCGGTCACGGCCAGCGCCATCCGCGCGCCCTGACGCCCCTCGGGCAGATGCTTCCAATACCCGATCAGCAGGAAGGAGCTGAGCGAGGTCAGCTCCCAGAAAATCAGCAACAGCAATATGTTGTCCGACAGCACGATCCCCAGCATCGCGCCCTGGAACAGCAACAGGTAGGTATAGAACTGCCCCATCGGATCGTCGCCCGACAGGTAGAACCGCGCATAGAGGATGATCAGCAGCCCGACGCCCGTGATCATCAGCGCAAAGAGCAGCCCCAGACCGTCGAGGAAGAACGACGCCGACAGCCCCAGCTGCGGCAGCCAGCCGATCTCGGCGGTGATCACCTCCCCGCGCAGCACCGCGGGAGACAGGATCAGCAGCATGATGAAGGCCAGCGCCGTGGGCACCGCCGTGAAAGACGCGCAGGCGGTGCGCCCGGCCCGGATCATCAATCCCGGCACCAAGGCACCCAGAAATGGCAGCAGCGCGATGATGAAGAGGAAGCTGCCCTCGTGACTCATGTTGTCCTGTCCCTTTAGACCGTCTTCTGCGCGCCTTTTGGCGTCATCGTTCGACCCCGGTGTAAAGCAAAGCTTTTGCCGGGGCGAAAGACCAATTGCCGCGCAAGGCCCGTCCCCGACCCCGCCTCAGACGATGCTGAGCAGGGTGCGCACCAGCGCGGTCTGGGACTGAACCCCGGTCTTTTCGAAAATGCGCGACAGATGGGTCCGGGCGGTGTTGACGCTGATGCCCAGCTCGCGCGCCGCCGCGGTCAGGCTCTGCCCACCCACCACGTGGCGGGCCAGGGCGGCCTGCGCCTCGGACAACCCGTAGAGCGCGCGCGCCAGGTCGAGCCGGGCATCGAAATCGCCCCCGGGCTGCAAATCGACGAAGGTCATGCCGTCCCGCACGAAGAGCATGCAGACCGCAAGCCCGCCCTCCGCCGTCTCGCCCAGCACCAGGGGCAGGCGGAACTGCCGCCCGTGATCGGCGGTAAACCGGTAATGCTGGCAAAACCCGTGCAGCCCGGCGGCCCGGGCCAACCCCTCCTGCAGCACCGCGTCCCAGGCCGGGCGCCGCGCCCTGAGCCTCCCTTGGGATATCGTCAGGCCCGGATGACCCGCCAGGGCCGCGCGCGCCCCCTCGGGCAGCGACAGGACCTGTCCCCGCCCGTCCACGGCGATCCGCGGCCCGGCATCTTCGACCGCACCGCTGAGCACGAAGGCGGCATGCAGGATGAGCCAGCCCTGCGGCCCCTGTTCCAGCGTCCGGGTCTCGAAGGTGCGCTCGTGCCGCCCGCCCCGGTGCACCCCGTGCCCCTCGAAACTGACAAAGGCGAAGCCGCCGGTCCGGGTCACGCTGACATTGCGGCGCTCGAAGCTCAGGATCTCGCAACTTGCCCCGGCCGCGAAGACCCCGCGCATGTAGCTGGCCAGCGCCTCCCAGCCGTCCTGCACCGTGACCCCGAACGCGGCGGAGGCGCTGATTAGCCGCGTGCGCGCATCCTGGACCCAGCAGGCGGCCCAACCGTCGAAATCCCGCACCACGAAAGTGTCGGTCTCACGGGCGATCACGGCCATGATCGCCGCGTCCTCCGGGTCGCGGCGGGGCTCAGACGGGGTGCCTGACACGCTCATCGCGCGCGGGTCTCCGGATGGCAGGCATGGGTCGGACCGCGCCAAGCACGGCCCCCGCCCGGCGCAGCCAGACCCAGAGGGCCATGTCCGGCCGTGTATAGAGGGCCTCCGGGTCCAGCGGGCGGCGGGCCATGTCGGCGGCGAGTTTCAGATGCATGGGGTCCATGGGATCGCTCCATCGTTGCGTCCCCTCCGGTGTGCCAGATCTGCGCGCCCTGCCCTGTCATCCGATCGGACCACGCGGCGCGGAAAACCCCGCATCGGCCACCGCCCCGGCCTGGCGCAGGGTCGCGCCGATCTCGGCCAGTTGCGCGGCCAGGGGGTTGGTCTTGCGCCAGACCATGCCGATGGTGCGCGACGGCGCGGGCGGCTCGAAACGGGCGACCGACACCTCGGCGCGGGCGGTGTCCAGCGGCACCGCCATCTCCGGGATCAGGGTCAGCCCCATGCCCGCGCCAACCATCTGCACCAGGGTCGAGAGCGAGCTGCCCTCCATCATGTAGCGCGGCTCGCCCACGGAGATATCGCAGAAACTCAGGGCCTGGTCGCGGAAACAATGCCCTTCCTCCAGCAGCAGGAGCCGCATCTCCTTCAGCCGCTCGGGGCTGGGGACCGGCTGGTCCGCCTCGTCGGCGGCGCGCACCAGCACGAAATCCTCGGAAAAGAGCGCGAATTCCCGCAAGTCCGGCTCCGAGATCGGCAGGGCCACCAGCGCCGCGTCCAGCCGCGAATCGAGCAGCTCCGCAATCAGCGTCTCGGTCACCGTCTCGCGCGGCTGCAACTCGATCGCGGGCATCCGAAGGGCCAGCGCCCGGATCACCTGGGGCAGGAAATAGGGGGCGACGGTGGGAATCACCCCGATCCGCAGCCGCCCGACCAGCGGCCCGTCGCGGGACCGCACAAGCTCGTCCAGCTCCCCGATCTCGGCCAGGATCTTGCGCGCCCGCAGGCGCAGGTCCTCCCCCAGCCCGGTCAGCCGGATCTCGCGCGCGCGCCGTTCGACCAGCGGCGCCCCCAGCATCGCCTCCAACTCCTTGATCTGCATGGACAGGGCCGGTTGCGAGATGCCCGAGGCCTCCGCCGCGCGGCCGAAATGGCCGGTGCGGGCCAGGGCATCGAAATAGCGCAGGTGTTTGAGGGTCAGTCCTTTCATAAGTCCAGCTTATCGGCGCGGTAAGAAAAAGCAATTAGCCTTTATCGCCGCGCCTGCCTATACCCGGCCTGCGAGGGGGCCCTCCCGAGGCCCCGATGACGATGGAGGACACTATGGACGGCAACGATCTGCGCAATGTCACGGGATGCCCCGTCATGCATGGCGGCAACACCGGCATGAACACCAGCCCCGTGCGCTGGTGGCCCAACGCGCTCAACTTGGACATCCTGCACCAGCATGGCGCCCGGGTCAGCCCGATGGACCCCGATTACGACCACCGCGAGGCGGTGAAGGCTCTCGATTTCCAGGGCGTCTGGGATGACGTGGACAAGCTGCTGACCGACAGCCAGGACTGGTGGCCGGCCGACTGGGGGCACTATGGTGGCCTCTTCATTCGCCTGTCGTGGCATGCCGCGGGCTCCTACCGTCTGGGCGACGGCCGTGGCGGGGCCGGCACCGGCAACCTGCGGTTCGAGCCGCTGAACTCCTGGCCCGACAATGCCAGCCTCGAGAAAGCCCGCCGCCTGCTCTGGCCGGTGAAGAAGAAATACGGCAACGCGCTGTCCTGGGCGGACCTTCTGGTGCTCGCCGGGACCGTGGCCTACTCCAACATGGGGCTCAAGACCTTCGGCTTCGCCTTTGGCCGCAAGGACATCTGGGGCCCCGAGATCGACATCAACTGGGGCAGCGACAGCGAGATCCTCGCCCCCACGGACGAGCGTGTGACCGATGTGGCCGACGCCAACTCCATGGCCAATCCCCTGGCCGCGTCCCATATGGGCCTGATCTACGTGAACCCCGAGGGGGTGAACGGCACGCCCGATCCGGCCCAGACCGCGAAATACGTGCGCATGACCTTCGCGCGCATGGCGATGAATGACGAGGAAACCGCCGCCCTGACCGTGGGCGGGCACACCGTGGGCAAGGCCCATGGCGGCACGATGGCCGACAAGGTCGGCGCGGATCCCGCCGGTTGCCCGGTGCACATGCAGGGCTTCGGCTGGGAAAACCCGGGCTTCGACGGCAACGCCAACACCGCCCATACCTCGGGGCTCGAAGGTGCGTGGACCTCCAACCCGACCCAATGGGACAACGGCTATCTAGAGTTGCTGTTCAAGTATGACTGGGAAGTCACGAAATCCCGCGCAGGCGCCTTCCAGTGGGAGCCGGTCAACATCGCCGAGGAGGACATGGTCCCCGACGCCACCGACCCCTCGATCAAGCACAATCCGATCATGACCGACGCCGACATGGCGATGAAGGTCGATCCGATCTATCGCGAGATCTGCGAGCGGTTCCACAAGGATCCGGACTACCTCGCCGACACCTTCGCGCGCGCCTGGTTCAAGCTGACCCACCGCGACATGGGGCCCAAGGCCAACTACTACGGCCCCTTCGTGCCGCAAGAGGACCTGATCTGGCAGGATCCGATCCCCGAAGGCCCCACCGGCTATGACGTGGACGCGCTCAAGGCCAAGATCGCCGAAAGCGGGCTGAGCGCCGCCGAAATGATCGCCACCGCCTGGGACAGCGCGCGGACCTTCCGCGGCTCTGACATGCGCGGCGGAGCCAACGGCGCCCGCATCCGCCTCGTGCCCCAAAAGGACTGGGCTGGCAACGAGCCGGAGCGTCTGGCCAAGGTCCTCGGCATTCTGGAGCCGCTGGCAGCGGCCGCCGGAGCCTCCATCGCGGATACCATCGTGCTGGCGGGCAATGTCGGCATCGAGATGGCGATCAAGGCCGCGGGCCAGGATGTGCCGGTGCCCTTCGCACCGGGCCGGGGCGACGCCACGGATGCCATGACCGATGCCGAAAGCTTCGAGGTGATGGAACCCTTCGCCGACGGCTTCCGCAACTGGTCGAAAGAGCGGTACTCCGTCAGCCCCGAAGAGCTGATGCTCGACCGCGCGCAGCTGCTGGGCCTGACGGCGGCGGAAATGGCCGTGCTCGTCGGCGGGCTCCGGGTGCTCGGGGCCAACCATGGCGGCAGCGCCCATGGCGTCTTCACCGACCGGGTCGGCACGCTGACCACGGATTTCTTCCAGACCATCACCGACATGGCCTATAAATGGGTCCCGCTCGACGATGGCACCTACGAGATCCGCGACCGCAAGTCCGGCGACACCGTCTACACCGCGACCAGCGCGGACCTGGTCTTCGGCTCCAACTCGCAACTGCGGGCCATTGCCGAGGTCTACGCCCAGGACGACAACGAGACGAAATTCGTCCGTGATTTCGTCGCCGCCTGGACCAAGGTGATGAACGCCGACCGGTTCGACCTGCTGGCCTGAGCCAGTGGGCTCCGGGCAGACCGCCTGCCCGGACCATCCCCCGGCGTCGCTCTGATTTTCAGAGCGGCGCCACCTCCGCCCCCGGCGCGAAGACCAGCGCCAGCATCAGGGCCGCGACAGCCGCGATCCACGCCGCCAGCACCCGCAGCCCGATCGCCACCCAGGGCGCGCGCATCTTCTCCCGCAGCACCACCAGCAACCCGACCCCGTAGGCCAGCCCGAGGCTCGCCCCGGTGATCGCACCCGCCATGGTGACGATCCGGTCCTGCACCGGTCCCGGTCCGGGGATCGAGGCCTGCCCGATCAGCCCACCCCCCAGTACCAGCAGCCCGAACGCCACCGCCGCCCCCTGCCCCGGCAGGCTCGCCGCAGCCACCGCGGCCACCAGGCCCACGGCAAACAGCGGCACCTCCAGCGCCGCCAGAACCGGCCCCGGCAGCAGCGATGCAAAACCGGCGGCAAAGAACACGCCCAGCATCCAGGGCACAAGACGGGTCGCGAAGCCGCCCACCACCAGCGCAAGCGCCAGGATCACAACGACCTGCCCGGGCGTCGAGAATGGATGCGCCAGGCCGAGGAAAAACCCCTCCACCCCCGGGGCCGGGCTATGGGCGCGCGCAGGCCCCGCGACGCCCAGCCCGAAGAGCCAGACGCCCCATGTCGCAAGCCTCACGGCATCACGCCATGCCGGTCAGGAACGCCACCCCCGCGATGGAAATCAGCCCCCCTGCCCCGCGCACGGCCATCCGTCCCGCGGGCCACTTTATCGCCAGCCCGAATGCGATCCCGATCATGTGCAAGAGCCCGGTCGAGATCACGAAGCCCACGGCATAGGCAAAGGCATTGACCGTGCCCGGCAGCTCGGTGCCATGGGCGTAGCCGTGAAACACTGCAAACAGCCCCACGATCACCGCCGCCACCCAGAGCGGCGGGCGCACCACGAAGGCGATCATCAGCCCCAGCACCACCGCCGAGAGCGCGATCCCCGTCTCGATCGCCGGAACCGGGACACCCGCAATTCCCAGCACCGCGCCAAGCGCCATGACCAGCGGGAAGACCACCGGCAGGATCCAGATCGCCGGCGCGCCCAGAAACGCGCCCCAGAGCCCGACGGCGACCATCGCCGCCACGTGATCCCAGCCCAGGATCGGGTGGGTGAAGCCCGCAACGAACCCGCCGCCATGGCCGTGGGTCTCATGGGCCAGCGCTGGCATGGCGCTCAGCGACACGAGGATGAGAACCGCCAGAACGGCGGGCAAAACGCGATGCAGCATGGAAAACTCCCGAATGAAACCGAAACCCTGGGGGTGACGCTACGCCAGCCCCCGGGCGCGATCAACCACCCTCGACAGGAGCACGCCGCGCCGCCACACTGGCCGCCAAACCCGAGGGGGACCCCATGCGCCATCTGCTTGCCGCCCTGCTGATCCTGCTCGCCCCCATGGCCCAGTCCGAGGCGCCGATGACCGACGATTTCACCGCCCAGCCCGAAACCCGCTGGCGCTTTTTCACCGATGGGGTGATGGGCGGCGTCTCCGAGGGGCAGGTCGCGTTCCTGACCGAGGCGGGCGTGCCCTTCGCCCGGATGACCGGGCAAGTCAGCACCGCCAATCGCGGCGGCTTCATCCAGATGCGCCGGGATCTGCCGGAGGCCGCGCCCGAGACCGCCACGGGCATCCGTCTGGTCGCGCGCGGCAATGACCAGCGCTATTTCGTCCACCTGCGCACGCGCGGATCGCGCCTGCCCTGGCAGTATTACCAGGCCGGGTTCGAGGTCGCTGGCGACTGGGCCGAGATCCGCCTGCCCTTTGCCGATTTCGTGCCCTCGGGCCGGATGCTGCGCGCCCTGCCCCGGCCCGAAAGCCTGACCTCCATCGCCATCGCCGCCTTCGGACGGGACCATGCGGCCCGCGTCGATATCCGCGAAATCGGGGTGTACTAGGCGCTCCGCTCCAGGCTCGTCGCCGGGTCGCGCTGCGCGGCCCGGGCCGCCGACAGGACCAGCGCCGTGGCCGCCAGAACCGGGTCGATGATTGGCACGTCCACGCCCTCGGCGATCTGCCCGGCCAGGGGCGACATCCCTGCGCAGCCCAGCACGACCGCCGCCTCCGGCGCGGTCTCCAGCAGCCCGGCGAGCGTGGCGCGCAACTGCGGCAGACCGGCGGCGAGGCCCAGAACCGGCACGCCCGCGGCCACGACGCCCCGGCAGCGCGGCGCCAGACCCATCAGGTCGATATTGTCCGCGATCACCGGCACCGAGCCCTCGGTCGTGGTCAGCACCGCGAATTCCGCCCGGTGCAGGCTTGCCGCGAGGCAGCCCGCCTCCCCCAGCCCGGCGATCGGCCCGGCGCAGCGCGCCCGCAACTCCGCCAACCCGGTATCGTCGAAACAGCCCACCACGACCCCCGTGGCCCCTTCGGCCAGGGCCGTGTCATACAGCGCGAAAAGACCCGGCAGGCAGGCGAGCGCATCCTCCGCCCCCTGGATCGCCGGCGGCCCGGCCAGGTTGGTGTAGCCCACGACCTCCACATCGGTCGGGACGGCGGCGCGCGCGGCGGTGACCATGTCGTCGGTCATGGTCCGGGTCGCGTTCGGGTTCAGTATGGCAAGACGCATCTTCATTTCGCCGCCGACACCTGACCGGAGGGCCGGGCGTCCTCCACCGCGGCGACGCAGCGCGCCCAGCGGTCGGGCCCCTGCGTCCACACCGGCAGCGGATCGCTTGCGCAGGCCTCCCGCGCGCGGTCGCAGCGCGGCGCGAAGGCACAGCCCACCGGCGGAGCATGGAGCGCGGGCGGCGCGCCGGGGATCGCCTCCAGCGGCGTGCCGGGCTCCGCGCCCACCAGGTTCGCCGCAAGCAGGCCCTTCGTATAGGGATGGCGCCCGTCGCGGATGATCTCGGCGACGCTGCCGGTCTCCACGAAACTGCCGGCATACATCACGGCAAGCCGGTCCGAGACCTCCACCGCCACCCCGATATCATGGGTGACGAAGATCACGCCCATGCCCATCTCCTTCTGCAATTCCCGCAGCAGGAGCAGCACCTGGATCTGCACCGTGGCGTCCAGTGCGGTGGTCGGCTCGTCCGCCAGCAGCAGCTTCGGCTTGCAGGCCAGCGCCAGCGCGATCATCGCCCGCTGGCGCATGCCGCCCGACATCTCGTGCGGATAGGCCTTCAGCCGCCGCTTGGCCGAGGGGATGCGCACCAGCTCCAGCATCTCCAGCGCGCGCGCCATGGCGTCGCGCTGGCTCAGCCCCTCGTGGCGCACCACCGATTCCGCGATCTGCTGGCCGATGGTATAGACCGGGTCCAGCGCCAGCGCCGGGTCCTGGAAGATCATCGACACGACCCCGCCCCGGTGATCGGCCAGCGCCCGCCCGTTCAGAGCCAGAACGTCCTGCCCGTCGACGCGCACCTGCCCGCCGATGCGGGTCTTTTTCTCGGGCAGGAGCCGCAAGAGCGTCTTCAGCGTCACCGACTTGCCCGACCCGCTCTCGCCGAGAATGCCCAGCACCTCGCCCGGGGCCAGCTTGAAGGACACGCCATTGACCGCGTGGACCGGCGGCGTGCCGTCGAAGCGCACCGTCACGTCGGTCATCTCTACCAGGGGATGGGTCATGCCGCGGCCTCCCGCATCTTGGGATCGTTGAGGTGACAGGACGCGTAATGTCCCGCCCCCACGCGCAGGTTCGACGGCCGTTGGGCGGAACACGCCCCGAACGCCTCGGCGCAGCGGGTATGGAACCGGCAGCCCGAGGGCGGATCGATCGGGTTCGGAGGATCGCCCGACAGGGGCGCCTCGGTCGTGCGCCGATCCGGGTCGAGCGACGGCATCGCCGCCAGCAGGGCGCGGGTATAAGGATGGCGCGGGTCGGCATACATCTCGGCGGTCGGCCCGATCTCGGCCACCTCGCCCAGATACATCACCATTACCCGGTCCGACACGTGCCGCACCACGTTCAGATCGTGGGAGATGAACACATAGGTCAGGTTCCGCTCGCGCTTGAGGTCCATCAGCAGGTTGAGAACCTGCGCCTCCACCGACTTGTCGAGCGCCGAGACCGCCTCATCGAGCACGATCACCTCCGGCTGGAAGGCCAGCGCCCGCGCGATATTCACCCGCTGCCGCTGCCCGCCCGACAATTCATGCGGATAACGCGGCCCGAAGCGCGACGGATCAAGCCCGACCCGGTCCAGCAGGTCGCGCGCGATGCGCTGCGCCTCGGCCTCGGACACCCCGTGCACCGTCGGCCCGAAGGCGATGGCATCCAGCATGCTCATCCGCGGGTTCAGCGAGGCATAGCTGTCCTGGAACACCATCTGCACATGGCGGCGAAACTCTTTCAGGGGCATTTCCGTCCCGGCCACATGGCCCTGGAACCGCACCTCGCCACTATCGGCGCCGAGCAACTGCACCAGCAATCGCGCCGTGGTGGACTTGCCGCAGCCACTCTCGCCGACAACGCCCAGAGTCTCGCCCGGGGCGACCTCGAAGGTCACGTCATCGACCGCGCGCACCACGCGCCGGTTCTTCCCCCAGCCGCCCAGGGGAAAATGCTTCACCAGGTTATGCGCCGACAGAACCGCGCCGGATGTGTCTTGCTTGGTCATTGCTTGATATCCATGGCAGAGCGCAGTCCGTCACTGAGCATGTTGAAGGAAATCGACGTGAGGAAGATCATCACCCCCGGCAGGGCCGCCAGCCAAGGCTGCACGTAGATCGCGTTGCGCAGCGTGTTCAGCATCAGCCCCCATTCCGCGTTGGGCGGGCTCACGCCCAGGCCCAGGAAGGACAGACCGGCCGCCAGGATCATCGACACGGAAATCAGGCTGGTGGCATAGACGAAGATCGGGCCCAGCACATTGCCCAGCACATGGTGGCGCACGATGGACAGGGCCGAGGCCCCGCTGGCCTTGGCGGCCTCCACGTATTCCAGCTCCCGCACCGCGGTGGTCACGCTCTCGGCGACCCGCGCAATCGGCGGGATGAACACCACCGTCAGCGACAGAAGCCCGTTGGCGATCCCCGCCCCCAGCGCGCCGGAAATCGCAATCGCCAGCAGGACGGACGGGAAGGCATACAGAACATCGAGCACCCGCATGGTGGCCGAGTTCACCCAGCCCCCCGCATAGCCCGCCGCGATCCCGATGGCCGAGCCGATGAAGAACGCGATCAGAACCGGCGTCACCCCCATGAACAGGGACAATCGCGCGCCGTAGATCAGCCGGCTCAGCATGTCGCGGCCCAACTCGTCCGCACCCAGGGGATAGCCCTCGGTCCCGATGGGCGACAGCCGGTCCATCATGCTCCCGTCCAGCGGGTCCTGCGGCGCGATCCAGGGCGCAAAGACCGCCATCAGGATCAGCCCCCCGGCGACGAGCCCCGCGCCCACCGCCACCTTGTCGCGCATGAAGCGCCGTCCGACCGACCGCCAGTAGCCCTCGGGCTTCTCGGCCTGTGCGATCAGGCTTATCTCGGATGCCGTTACCGCCATGGCTCAGCTCCTTTGCAGCCGGGGATCGAGCGCGCTCTGCGCGACATCCACCAGCAGGTTGAGAATGACGAAGAACATCGCCAGCACCAGGATCGTCCCCTGCAACAACGGCAGGTCACGCTGGAAAATCGCCTGTCCCAGCAGGAACCCCGTCCCGGGCCAGGAAAACACCGTCTCGATCAGGATCGATCCGCCCAGCAGGTAGCCCAGCTGCAGCCCCATCACCGCCAGGGCCGTGGGGGCGGCGTTCTTGATCACATGAGCCAGAACCCCGCGATCCAGGAGCCCCTTGGCCCGCAGCCCGGTGACATATTCCTGTTGCAGGATATCCGCGACCAGCGCCCGCACCGTCCGCGCCACGATCCCCATGGGGATCACCGACATGGTGACGGCGGGCAGGATCAGGTATTGCAGATGCTCCCAGTCGAAGGCCCATTCGCTCGACCCGCGCGGCCCCGCCCCGGTCGCGGGCAGCCAGCCCAACTGGACCGAGAAGATGATGACCAGCACCATGCCCAGCCAGTAATGGGGGATCGACACGCCCACGACCGAGATGGTCGAGGCCAGCTTGTCGATCCAGCTGTCACGGAAATACCCGGCCACGAAGCCGAACAGCCCGCCGAAGGTGAACCCGATGATCGTCGCGGTCACCGCCAGGATCAGCGTGTTGCCCACCGCGTTCAGCACCTCGGCCGTCACCGGCCGCCCGGTGGCGATGGAATTGCCCAGGTCCCCCTGCACCGCTCGGCCGAGCCAGCGGATGAACTGCTCGGGATAGGAGCGGTCGAAGCCGTAGATCGCCATGAGCTGCTGCTGCAACTCCACCGACGCATCCGGCGGCAGGATCGAGACCAGCGGATCGCCGGGCGAGATATGCACCAGCGCGAAGCACACCAGCGACACGCCCAGCATGATCGGGATCGTGTAGGCGACGCGACGTATCAGGAAAGTCAGCATGGCGGACGTCTCCGAAACCTGGAAAAGGGAAGGATGGGCCGCCGGCGGAAATGCACCGGCGACCCGAGGAGTGGCGACAGACTCAGGTGTCGTCGTCGAGGGTCATCGGCGCGATGTCGATGAACCAGCTCTTGGGCTGAACCACGTTGCCGACCCGCGGGCTCATGGCGCGCGGTCCCACGTCGTTGGCGATCCAGACGAAGGGCGCCTCTTCGACCACCCGGGCATGGAGCCGTGCGAGCGCCGCATCCCGGTCCGCATCGTCGAAGGAGGTCCGCGCCTCCGCGATCAGCGCGTCGAACTCGTCATTGCCGAAGAAGCCCCAGTTGTTCGACACCGGCGGGAAGGTCTCGGTCGAGACGAACCGCACCATGGCAAAGAACGGGTCCATCGTCGCAAAGGAGACGTTGATCGCATCCGCGTCCCGCGCGCCCTCGGATTTCGCCCCGGCCCGCCAGTTGTTGAACAGCGTGTTCCACTCGATCACGTCCAGGTTCACGTCGAAATGACACTCCGCCAAGTTCTGCTGGACATACTCGTTCATGGTCACCGGCTGCATCTGGCCCGACCCCGAGGCCGAGGTCTGCACCGTCACGCTCAGCGGGTTGTCCGGGCCGAACCCGGCCTCTTCCATCAGCGCGCGCGCCGCATCCGGGTCATACTTGATCTCGAAGGACGGGTTGCCCCACCACGGATGGCCCTCGTTCACCGTGCCCTGGGGCACCCCCATGTAGCCCCCCAGAAGCACCCGCAGCTCCTCGCGGTTCACACACAGGTTGGCCGCATGGCGCACCCGCTTGTCGAGCCAGGGCGAGTCCTCCACGAAGGACAGCTGCCAGGGCCAGACATGGGGCTGCGGGTTGGCGTAGATCACGTTGCCCTGGGATTCGATGCGCGGGATCACGTCCGGCGCGGGCGCCTCGATCCAGTCCACCTGCCCCGACAGCAAGGCCGCCGTGCGCGCGTTGGCATCCGGCAGCGGCACCAGAACCACCCGGTCGATGGTCGGCGTGCGCGCCGGGTCCCAGTAATTCTCGTTGCGCACCATCTCGAACCGCTCCCGCGGCACCAGGGTCTCGCCCTTGAACGGCCCCGTCCCCGACGGGTTGGCGGCGAAGGCGGTCCAGGCCGCGGCCGCCCGCTCGGTCGGGTCGGTGACCCCGGCATCCACCGCGTCATAGAGGCTCTGCCAATGGGTCGGCGAGGCCATGAAGAGCATCGTCATGTTCAGCGGCAGGAACGCATCGGGCTGTGACGTGGTCAGCTCCACCGTAAGCTCGTCGATCGCCCGGGCCGAGCGCAGGGTCGGCATCCGCGACGCGGTCGCACCCACCTGGTCGGGGGCGAAATGCGGCGCCTCGTCGTCGAGCACCTTCTCCACGTTCCAGACCACCGCCTCGGCGTTGAAGGGCGAGCCGTCATGGAAGGTCACGCCCTCGCGCAGCTTGAAGGTCCACTTGGTCGTGTCATCCGGGTTCACGGACCATTCGGTTGCCAGCCCGGGGATCACCACCGACGCCTCGGTCTCGGACGACAGGTCCCAATGGGTCAGGGCGTCGTACATCGGAATCCCGGTGAAGCGGTTGCCCTCGAAACCCTGGTCCGGCTGACCGGAGGTGCGCGGAATATCCGCCGCCGTCATCCCGATCGTCAGAACGCTTTCAGCCCAGGCCGAGCCGGAGGCCAGAACGGCGGCCATGGTCGCGGCCGCAGTCGTTGCCCAAAATCGTGTGCGCATGTCTCTCTCCTGTTGATGCTCTGCGCCCCGACTCGCGGCGGAGGCGGAACGCGGACAATTCTCATCAAACCCCGGCCAGCGCTTTGGCCACAGGATTATTTTTTATTGTATACATGTTTTAAATCTACCGCATACATTTGCAAGAGATTTGTGCAACTATCTTGCG